>NZ_AQHJ01000029.1 GCF_014925405.1 Pseudoalteromonas ulvae UL12 | reverse complement strand
GTCTGCCGTCTCAGTGGGGTCGCATTATAGAGCGGCGAACTTTTTTGGCAAGGGTTATTTTGATGTTTTTTGAAGTATTTTCAACATACACAGATAGATACAGGTTAAGTACATGTTACTCACAAAAACCTGTGGATAACTACGCATTATTGGGTCATTTTTAAATAATGATTCAGGGTAAAGGCATTCACATTAAAGAAAGAAACATTAATTGAATCTACCTTAAAGAGACCCAAAGGGGCCGATCAGCTATTAAAGTAACTTCAAATATAAACTTGCACCCCAAACAATCGCCACAACTGTTAATGCTAAGGTTACTGCAGCTGACCCCATGTCTTTTGCACGACCTGATAATACATGTCGCTCGGTGCCAACGCGATCCGTTAACGCCTCGATTGCTGAGTTAAGCATTTCGACTATTAATACCAATAAAAGTGTTACCACTAAGCCAGCCCAATGTAGCACTCCATCAGCTAACCAAAAAGACACTGGAAATAAAATCAGAGTTAACCCTAGCTCTTGTCTAAAAGCAGCCTCTTCTTTAAAAGCAGCTTTAAATCCTAAGTACGAGCAGTAAGTAGCTTTAATAATACGCTCAATACCACCACCATTGGGTTTATTAGTGTCAGTCATAGTCTTCCCTTAAAAGTAAAAACCCTGCTAAAGCAGGGTTTTTGTCAATTATGCTACGCCGTATTGCGTTCGATAAGCCTTAACAGCTTCGAGATGTTCATTCATATTACCTTGTTGCTCAAGGTATGAAATCAAATCAGCTAATTTCACTATCGATATTACTTGAGTATTAAAATCTCGTTCAACTTCTTGGATGGCTGACAGTTCCGCCTTTCCTTTTTCTTGGCGATCAAGAGCTATTAATACACCTGATAATTGTGCACCACTGGCTTGAATGATTTCCATTGATTCACGTATAGCAGTACCTGCGGTAATCACATCGTCAACTAACATGATTTTACCAGCTAAAGCAGAACCGACTAATGATCCACCTTCACCATGAGTTTTTGCTTCTTTGCGATTAAAGCAATACGGTACATCTTTATTGTGATGATCCGATAATGCAACCGCAGTTGTCGTCGCGATTGGAATACCTTTATAAGCAGGACCAAATAAAACATCGTATTCGATTGCAGCATCTTCAAGAGCTGCAGCATAAAAGCGACCTAAACGCGCTAAATCACGGCCCGTGTTAAATAATCCAGCATTGAAAAAATACGGGCTGGTTCTGCCAGACTTTAAAGTGAATTCACCAAACTTTAAAACCTGCTTTTCTAGTGCAAATTCAATAAACTCGATTTGATAGTCTTTCATTTTAAACCTTTCAATTATGCTAATGTTTGCTTCTGGATATCGATAATTTCACGAATAGAATGCTTGGCTAAACCAAGAAGCTGATCTAACTCCTCAAACGAAAATGGTTCGCCCTCAGCCGTACCCTGTACTTCTATTAGCTTACCTGTCTCAGTCATAATGACATTCATATCGGTTTCAGCTTCAGAGTCTTCTAAATATTCCAAATCTGAAATTGGCTCACCTTTATAAATACCCACAGAGATTGCAGCAATCATATATTTTAGCGGATTATTATTGATCATACCTTTTGCACGCATATGCGTAAGCGCATCCACTAATGCCACACAAGCACCACTGATAGAAGCTGTACGCGTGCCACCATCCGCTTGAATTACATCACAATCAATCGTGATCGTGTTTTCGCCTAACGCCTTTAAATCCACTGCTGCACGTAAAGAACGTGCGATTAAGCGTTGAATTTCCATTGTACGACCACTTTGCTTACCACGGGCAGCTTCACGATCACAACGAGTATGGGTAGAGCGAGGTAACATGCCATATTCCGCAGTGATCCAACCTTTGCCTTGACCTTTCATAAAACGAGGCACACCCGGTTCAACAGTTGCAGTACATAAAACTTTCGTATTGCCAAACTCAACTAATACAGAACCTTCTGCATGAAGGGTATAGTTTCGGCTAAAGGTAACCGGTCGAATCTGATTAAGTGTTCTTTCACTAGGACGCATCATCTCTTCTCTAATCTAAAAATTTGCCACATTATAGAAGGTTGGTAACCATCATGCTATCGCGAAATTGAAAACTTTATATGACAGCCTTATAAAGTCTCTAACTATTATTAGCCTTTAGAGCTCCTTTCATAGCTCACGAATCGAATTTGTACCCGATTTTGAAAATAAATATTTACAAAATCGGGGACATTATTTAATCTCGAAAAAGTGTATTAAAAAAACACTCAAACTTTATTTTAATGAAAGGATATCAAAATGTTTAAAACAACGTTAATCGCGCTATCAACTTTTGCTGTAGCTTCTATGTCTCCAGTATCAGAAGCCAGTACTGCAACTTATATCTTTTGTGAAAAAGGTGGAAAAGTCGCTTGGTCAGAAGAACATTACAACCCACGTTCAGCGCAGGCTAGTTATTACCGTTGTGTAAATGAAGGTGGAACACCAAGAATTGTGAACATATAGAAACACTGCGTAAAGGGAGGGGGTAATCCCCCTTTAATGATCGAGCACCTTGAATCTAGCTTAGTACGCTTATTTTATTCCAAGATAGAACACCTCTTTAATTTAATTAACTTAACGCTTGAGGAAGAAAAACATTTGATGAGTAAGCCTTACAACACACTTATGTAATTTTATGTTATGAGGTTTATTTTCAAAGAACTTAACAAACTTTTATTAATTGCGCATTGTGAATAATTTAATTCAAATCTTATTTGCCATTGGTGGAATCCAGAGTGTAGTTCTAGCAACCTTATTTTGTCTTGATAAAACCGATGTCGCAACTAACAAACTGCTGGTATTACTTGTTTGTTACTTTTGTCTAAAAATTAGTGTTAGAGCTGGCATCATCTTTGGTTATAATGAATTGAATTTATGAATTAACCTGCAATTTAAAAAGGGAATCGTTTCCATGATCCACAGCATGACAGCATACGCGCGCCAGGAACAAAAAGGCGATTGGGGAACAGGCACATGGGAAATCCGCTCTGTTAATCAACGTTATTTAGAAACCTTCATTCGAGCGCCAGAGCAATTTCGCGGCATGGAACCCATTATTCGCGACCGCCTTCGCAAAAATTTACAACGGGGCAAAGTCGAAGTTTTCTTAAAGTTTGCAGCCAATCCTGCTCATGTAGGCGAACTCACCATCAACGAATCTCTCGCGTCTCAATTAGTGAACAGCGCTAAGTGGGTACAAAATTTAAGTCAAGGCGACATCAACCCTGTCGATATTCTTCGTTGGCCTGGAGTGATGGAAGCCCAAGAAATTGACATGGACTCAGTACAAGCTGAGTTACTTTCAGCTCTTGATAGCACAATTGTTGATTTTCTTGATGCACGTGCGGCCGAAGGTTCCAATTTAAAAGATATGATAGAAAGCCGCTTAAGCGCAATTTTAGAGCAAGTCGATGTTGTTGAACAACATATGCCACAAGTAAAAATATGGCAACGTGAGCGCTTAAGCCAAAAACTCGAAGAACTCAAAACAGAGATTGATGAAAGCCGCTTAGAACAAGAGCTTATCTATTTAGCACAAAAGCAAGATGTCGCAGAAGAGCTCGACCGCTTAAAATCACACGTAAAAGAAACCCGTAAAATGCTCAAAAAAGGTGGAGCTTGTGGCCGTCGTTTAGACTTCATGATGCAAGAATTCAACCGAGAAGCCAACACCTTAGCTTCTAAATCAATTAACAGCGACATCACCAATGCTGCGGTTGAACTCAAAGTACTCATCGAACAAATGCGTGAGCAGATCCAAAACATAGAATAAGAAGTTTTCTAGTATAAATTAAGCCTGAAATAGCAGTTTAACGTGCTTTTTTAGGCTTTTCCTTCCAAATATTTAAGCGAGCTTATAAAAAACAGTTCAAATTGACAGTCAAGTGGTGACCTAAGTGGTGACTTTTTCGATTTCATTTTGGTGTTTATCTCTTCATCTACTCACCACATTTTTTGATTAAATAAAGGTGAGCTTATGTCAATATTGGAACAACGAAACCGAGTAGATGAACTCGTCAAACTCGGTAACCCCGCTTTTGAAAATTTCTATCCAAGCTTATATCTTGATGTTAAATCTCCGGGTAAAGCGAGTTGGATCATCAGATATCAGCTATTCGGTAAACGAAGACAGTTTAAGATCGGTTCTTATGGCACAGATCATGAAGAGCTTCTCAACCTTGAAGGAGCCATAAAAGCCGCAATTGAATGCCGTAAAAAGCTAAATGATGGCATTGATCCTAAATTAGATATCGACCGACAAAAGCAGCCCAAGCTCATCACGTTTGATGACTGTGCACAAAAGTTTCTTGAGAAAAAGCGCAATAAGATCAAAACCACTTACATCTATGAACGCGTTTATAACAATGAAATTAAGTCATACCTTGGGGCTATACGCATTGATCGTATTCATAGTTACGATATCGATAATGTCATCCAACGAGTATTAGATTTCGGGCGACCCTCTGTCGCCAATCAGGTTCTATTATTTATTAAACGCGTCTTTAAAATTGCTACAAAATATAAACTGATCACTTGTAATATTGCACAAGAGTTTTCACAGACAGAAGATGCTGGAGGCGCAGACAAAAAGCGTCAACGATTTTTAGAAGAACATGAAATAGAAGATGCATTTTCTATTTTTCGTGAGCACCAGCATAAGATCCCGACCGCCTCATATATTGCATTGGTCCTGCTTTTAATTTTAGGGACTCGTAAGATGGAACTGTTATCGGCTAAATGGCAACAAGTTGATTTAAAACGCCAAACTTTCAAACTACTGGATACCGCTACGAAGACTCAAGCTTCACTGATTGTGCCCATACCTGATTTAGCTGTACCTCTTTTTCAGGATCTCAAATTACTCAGCGGCAATTCCGAGTACCTATTTCCAAAACGGAAGGCCAGTAAAAAGCCGCACATTGCAAGTGACACCCTTAATGATGCTGTAGCCAGTTTGTTCGGAGTTGCCTATGGCAAAAGAAAACCGGGACCAAATTATATGGCAAATGTAGACGTTGAGCATTTTACTATTCACGACTTGAGACGAACTTTCCGTACTTTATTATCAAAAATAGGAACAAAGAGAGAGGTAGCTGAGAAGTGTATGAATCATAGCCTTAAAGGTGTTGAACAAACTTATGATTGTTATGGCTTTTTTCCAGAGCGTAAGACTGCTTTGAATAACTTAGCGGAACGATTAATGCCATTGGTAAAATACAAACCATTACTGAGTTAAGCAACATCGATCCCTTTAGCTTGAACTGTCAGATTCGATTAACAGGACTCAATCAAGTCTGACAGTCGTATATGTGACGTAGACAGACTTTGGCACTAACCCGTTTTTGCCCCATTATCAGTTAAAGTAAATACTCTCAGATCGGCTCGAGCGAATAACGGACACTCGCTGACAGCCAGTTATTGATGAAAAATTATAGTTTAAATACAATACAGCTCATTAAGCCAAAATCGGAAGTGTTATGTTACACAAATTTGCTTTATTTTCCTTTAGTCTATTTTTGATGTCATTTAGTTATGCCGGTGAAATATTCGATGGCCTCCCTAATAAAGTGAATCCATCGGGTAAATATGTTTTCTACTCTCATGGATTTATAGTAGAAGGAAAAGATCCAACTCCTATTCATGACCGTTGGGGGAAATACGACTTCCCAGCAGTTAAAGAAGGGCTTTCAGATTCTGGTTATCATTTAATAGCAACTCATCGACCCGCCAAAACTCACCCTTTCAAATACGCAAAGCAGCTATCTGATCAAGTTAATCAGTTACTTGAAAGTGGTGTGCCTGCAAAAAGCATATCCTTAGTGGGCTTCTCTCGTGGCGGTTTTATTACAGCAATTACATCGAGCTATTTAAAAAACAAGAATATTAATTATGTTATTTTAGCTGCTTGTACGAGTGGCTTAGCTAAAAGAGAAGATATAACTATTTATGGACATTTATTTTCAGTTTATGAAACATCAGACTCTGTTGGTTCATGTGATGAGGTCGTAGCAAGGAGAGCTGATACAGTTAGCTCTTACAAAGAAGTTTCAATTTCAACAGGTAAAGAACACGGTGCATTTTTTACTCCAAAAAATGAGTGGTTAGAGCCAGTTAAAAATTGGTTAAAGCGCAAAAAATAGAGTTTGATTCTTTGATTCTGGCTCTTTTGCGATGTAGGGCTTTGAGCGAGAAACGGATATTTCTGTATCAATACAACACCTTTTCATATAAATCAGAGTAATTGGCCTTTTTCATGGAAATTAGAAAGCTATACACCCTACGAGCACTAGCTGCTCTTATTGTCTTTTTTACTCACTTTAGCGATGTTACTAATTGGTTAGGTGGTGCTTTAGGTGGCGGCTCTGGCGCTTATGGCGTAATGCTATTTTTCTTGCTAAGTGGCTTTTTAATGGCGTATCTCTACTTGGAGAGAGGCTTCCAAAAAAAAGATATCTCTCACTATTTCTTAGCCAGGGTAGGAAGAGTCTTACCCCTGTATTTGGCGGTTGTATTCGGCTCTTATTTATTGTCTATTTCAGGTAATGATGCTCTTTACAATATTCCTGATATCAATGCACTGGTAGGTCACTTGCTATTCTTGCATGGTGACAGTGTGCTTTGGTCAATCCCTCCCGAAATACAATTTTATTTCATCTTCATCATTTTTTGGGCGTGTGCTAAGAGTCGTAAAGGTTATATTTATGTATCAATATTCGCGGTAATGATTTTACTATTTTTATTTAACTTCCCGAGAGTATCCGGTGATTTTAATGGGGTTCCGTACAACGAGTTTAATGTACTTAGAAGCTTACCGTATTTTTTTGTCGGAGTTATCTTTGGGATGAACTATAAATCGTTAATGATTCCTCAGTATCTTAGAAGGCACTGGTTTGTATTGGCACTTTGCTTAATTCCCCTTATGTATCCAGATTTGACAACAGTTACATCTGATGCAAAACGTAAAATGTGGCTAAGCTACGAAGTTCTGTTTGTAATGAGTACAGTTTTCTTTTGCGTGGTGTTTTTAGTTCCAAATAACAATGTGCTATTGGCTAATAAGTTTGGCGACTTCATCGGGAAAATATCATACTCCCTGTACTTGCTGCATATGCCAGTTATTGTGCAGGTAAATAAGTTAAATTTATCGGTTGAGTTAAAACTAATACTTTCGCTGTCTCTAAGTATACTGGCCGCATACATTTCGTTCAGATACTTTGAAAAGCCTATGGCTAAATTAATACGCGGCAAATCACCTAACAAGTTAAGCCTTGGGCAGCAGACAAGCCGCACCCAAGCTTGAGGCGTTCACCGTCCTTTTACAAGATAACAACAGCTCATGCTTGCAAAGTGGGTCGTGTCCATATATGTCACGTGTTGACTTCGTTACATCAACAAAATGAAAGTGAAAATAGACAGCCCAATGGGGCGACGGCAGTACAGTAAAAGGCTCGGTGGACTTCCCAGACTTTGCTAGACATTTTTAACAGTTACAATGTAACTTCAAATAGAGGTGTTTATGAGCAAAGGCAAACGGTATACCGAAGAGTTTAAGATAGAAGCAGTCAAGCAAATTACTGAGCGTGGTTATTCAGTTCAGGAAGTTGCTGATCGGCTTGGTATTTCAACTAAATCCCTCTATCACTGGCGAAGCCAGTTAAGTGGCAATAAAGCCGTTCGCCAGTCATCTGATGATTCGGTTCGAATTGCTAAGTTAGAGGCAGAGTTGAAGCGGGTCACGGAGGAAAGGGACATCTTAAAAAAGGCCGCAAGGTACTTTGCAAGCCAGCCAGAGTAAAGTACGCCTTTATCCGAGATCACCAGAAGCAGTTCTCTGTGTTATCCATGTGCCGTGTATTAAAAATCAATCGCAGTGGCTTTTATGCATGGCTTAAACAGCCGTTGAGCACGAGAGCGATTGAAGATAATCGCCTGCTCAAGCGGATAAAAGAGTTCTATATTGCCAGCGGCGGAACATATGGTAGCCCTTGGATACATCGTGATCTTCGTGAAGCGGGCGAGTCTTGTAGCGTGCACCGTGTTGCTAAAATTATGCGACTGAACAACCTTAGAGCGCAGATTGGTTACAAGCGCAAATACATCAAAGGCGTTAAGCCATCACGGATTGCAGATAACGTATTGGAGCGTGATTTTGCCCCAGACTCACCTAATACTGCGTGGGTGAGTGACATCACGTATGTGCGAACGTATGAGGGTTTTCTGTACTTAGCGACAGTTATCGACTTGTTCTCACGACGCGTTGTCGGTTGGTCGATGGATAAAAACATGGATAAGCATTTGGTTATCCGGGCATTATTAATGGCCGTTTACCAACGTCGGCCAGAACAATCTGTGTTGGTACATAGCGATCAAGGCAGTCAGTATGGCAGTGCAGATTATTTAGCGTTTATGAAAGAGCATAATCTTATTCCTTCCATGAGCCGCAGAGGAAACTGTCATGATAATGCGGTTGCTGAGAGCTTTTTTGCTACGTTTAAAAAGCGCGTGATCAGAAAGAAGATATATTCGACCAGAGTCGAAGCGAAGACAGAGATATTTAACTTTATAGAAATGTTTTACAATCCAAAAAAACGCCACTCGCATACAGGCGGTATATCACCTGCTAAATTCGAAGAAGCGTATTTTTTGAAACAACAGACTGTCTAGTGAGAGCTGGGAAGTCCACACTGCAAAACTTTTGATTTTGCAAAATAGAATGTAGAGAAAAATAACAGCATTAATAATACATCTACATTTCTATTTTAGAGCCGGAATTAGCGGCCAA
Source organism: Pseudoalteromonas ulvae UL12 (assembly GCF_014925405.1). NCBI lineage: Bacteria > Pseudomonadati > Pseudomonadota > Gammaproteobacteria > Alteromonadales > Pseudoalteromonadaceae > Pseudoalteromonas > Pseudoalteromonas ulvae. The sequence goes on along the minus strand of NZ_AQHJ01000029.1, from coordinate 251,484 downwards.
TCATTTTCTGAGACACCACAAAATCAATAAATAACCTTATACATTCCCGATTGTTCTATCAGCTGTAAATACAGATACATCAATACTCCCCATCATATAGATATTGCCATCGAGACTTCGATGGAAGGCTAAATAATGATTAATTAAATACATGACAAGAACTATGAACTTGTACTATTATGACTATTGAGTAAGTGATGAGATATGGCATCGAATGTCTTCGAACTAGTGACCAAAGTGGTGACTTCATCATTTTAGACCGAATTAAATAATTGGAAAATTTAGAACTTTTTCTCCCATTCATGGGATAGATCCAGAACATCGAGTAAAAAATAGCAATTACTTTTGTCCGAATAAAACCGCTAATGGCGGTTTTATTGTATTCCACTTATTAGAATCTTACATTTACCATAGCCATTTAAGTCGATTAAAACTAAAATACGCGTTCAAAACGAGGAAAGTAATCATTACTTATCAAGCTCGCCATTAACAAATATAGAGTAAGTCCATGTCAGCAAATCGCGGAAATTTATTTATTTTATCAGCGCCATCAGGGGCCGGAAAATCTAGCTTAATCACAGCCTTATTAAAGCGCCATGCTGATATGAAAGTTTCAGTGTCTCATACAACACGCCAGCCTCGACCAGGCGAAGAAAATGCCGTGCATTACCATTTTGTTACCGTTGATGAATTTAAAGCGTTAATCGACAAAAATGACTTTTTTGAATGGGCGCAAGTTTTTGAAAATTATTACGGAACATCAAAACAAGCAATTGAAACGCAACTCGCACACGGTATTGATGTCTTTTTAGATATTGATTGGCAAGGCGCACGCCAAGTACGAGAATTGGCCCCTGACGTACAGACTATTTTCATTGTCCCGCCCTCAAAAGCGGAGCTTGAAAGTCGCTTAAATAATCGTGGTCAAGATTCTGCTGATGTCATCGCTTCACGGATGGCCAAAGCCCAAGCAGAAACATCACATTATGATGAATACGATTACATGATTATTAATGATGACTTCGATATCGCGTTATCAGAACTTGAAACTATCGTATTGAGTCATCGTTTAAAGCAATCCAATCAAGCGCTGAAATACCAGCCATTACTGACTGATTTGCTAAAAGAAGACTAATTTTTTCAGTCCAAGTATCTTGGCTTATATAAGTAACCGAAATATAACTGATTAGATCTTGGCTAATTGGGGTGCTTAAAGTAAACTACGCTTTTGCTTAATTAAAAATTTGGGAGTGCATAATGGCTCGCGTAACTGTTGAAGATGCAGTAGATAAAATTGGCAACCGTTTTGATTTAATCTTGGTTGCGGCACGTCGTGCCCGCCAAATTTCGGTTGGTGGAAAAAACCCGATGGTTGAAGCTAGTACAGACAAACCAACGGTTATCGCACTTCGCGAAATCGAAGCGGGTTATGTTGATAATGTTTCAATGGATCACATTGAACTTGAAGAGCAACATAATCAAGAAGCTGCAGAATTAGCAGCGGTTGCAGCTATCGTTGGTGGCAACCAATAATCTATTACTTCCATAGATAAATGCTAACGCCCTTTAACCACTAAAGGTCGTTGGCATTCCTCCTGTTTCATCGTATATTGTTACCTAAAACAAGTATCTCCCCACCTCTCTAGAGCATTGGAGCGTGAATGTATCTTTTTGAAGGTCTAAAAAAGAAAATCTCAGAATATTTATCACCAGAGCATGTTGAACTGGTGCAAAAAGCCTATGTGGTCGCTCGCGAAGCCCACGAAGGTCAAACGCGTTCAAGTGGTGAGCCTTACATCACTCACCCTGTCGAAGTAACGCAAATTCTAGCCAGCATGAAGCTCGACCATGAAACTTTAATGGCCGCTTTGATGCACGACGTCATTGAAGATACTGATTTTAGCCAAGAGGATTTAGCAGAAATTTTTGGTGAAACAGTTGCTGAACTCGTCGAAGGCGTCAGTAAACTCGACAAATTGAGTTTCAAAGACAAAAAACAATTTCAAGCCGAAAACTACCGAAAAATGATCATGGCCATGACGCAAGATATTCGCGTAATTTTAATTAAACTGGCTGATCGTACTCATAATATGCGCACCTTAGGCGCACTGCGCCCAGAAAAACGTCGCCGCATTGCCCGTGAAACATTGGAGATTTTTGCACCTATCGCCAACCGCTTAGGTATTCATGACATCAAAAATGAATTGGAAGATTTAGGCTTTCAAGCACTTTACCCAATGCGTCACCGCGCATTAAAAAATGAAGTCGCTAAAGCGCGCGGAAACCGTAAAGAAATTATCAATAATATCCGAGGCGAGATCATTGCACGCCTAGCAGAATCAGGGATTGAAGCTGAAGTCAGCGGACGAGAAAAACACCTCTACAGTATTTATAAAAAAATGCTCAACAAAGAGCTGATGTTCAATGAAGTGATGGATATTTACGCGTTTCGCATTGGGGTTAACTCAATGGATACCTGTTATCGCTCTCTTGGCGTAGCACATAACCTTTATAAGCCAATCGAAACTCGCTTTAAAGATTATATAGCTGTTCCTAAAACCAATGGCTACCAATCGCTGCATACTTCGTTAGTGGGTCCTCATGGTATTCCGGTCGAAATCCAAATTCGTACCCACGAAATGGATCATATGGCAGATAAAGGAGTGGCCGCTCATTGGATGTACAAAAAATCAGGTGATAACTCAGGCAACACAGCACAACAGCGTGCACGGCAATGGATGCAAAGTTTACTCGAGCTGCAACAAAGCGCGGGTTCTTCGTTTGAATTTGTTGAAAATGTCAAAACTGAGCTCTTTCCTGAAGAAATTTACGTTTTCACCCCAGATGGGCGAATTATTGAGCTTCCTATGGGCGCCACTGCGGTTGATTTCGCTTATGCCGTTCATACTGATGTGGGGAATACCTGTGTGGGTGCTCGGGTCAATCGTAAGCCTCATCCGCTTAATCGCCCGCTCGATACAGGGCAAACAATCGAAGTTATCACCAGCCCAGGCGCGCATCCTAATGCGACTTGGCTCAACTTTATTGTTACCGGTAAAGCACGCTTGGGGATCCGTAACTACTTGAAAACCCAGAGAGAAGAAGAAGCGATTAGTCTTGGCCGCCGATTGCTCGAATCAGCTCTTGGAGAACACACCCTAGAAGACTTACCTGATGAAAATGTTCAACGTGTATTAGAAGAAAACCAACTCAAAACCATGATGGAATTATTGGTGGCCATTGGGACGGGTAATCTCATGAGCATTTTAATCGCTAAGCGTTTATTGCATTCAGATAATGCCGATTTGGACGAGTTTACCAAAAAAACCAAAGCCGCCATTATTGGTACTGAAGGCATGCTGGTCAACTACTCGAAATGCTGTCGCCCCGTTCCTGGCGATGATATTGTTGCCCATGTCAGTCATGGCAAAGGACTAACTGTTCACCGACACGAATGTAAAAATATTCGAGGCTGGGAAAACGATAAAGCAAAATTCTTCGTAGTACGTTGGGAAGATGCGCCCGAAAAAGAATACATCGCCGCCTTACGAGTTGAAATTATTAACCACCAAGGTGCTTTGGCCAAACTGACAAGCGTTGTAGCCTCAACTGCGGCTAATATTGTCGAGATAGCCACCGATGAAAAAGAAAGTAACCTATACGTTATCAATTTGTCAGTCACCGTTAAAGATCGCATTCATGTCGCCAATATAATGCGAAAAATTAGAGTGATGCCTGACGTACAAAAAGTTTATCGTAAACGATAATTATCGAATTTAAGGATGTAAAACAATGACAAAAGCTATCATTAATACCGATCAAGCACCTGCAGCAATCGGCACATATAGCCAAGCTGTAAAAGTCGGAACTGCGGTGTATCTTTCAGGCCAGATCCCGCTAGTTCCTGAAACAATGGAAGTGATTTCAGAGGACTTCACCGAACAAACACATCAAGTATTTAAAAATTTAGTTGCTGTTTGCCAAGCTGCAGGCGGTGAGATTCAAGACATGGTAAAAGTGAATATTTTCTTAACTGATCTTTCTAATTTTGCCACAGTTAACGAAGTAATGAGCCAATACTTTAAAACGCCCTATCCAGCTCGTGCCGCTATTGGTGTTCGTGCTCTTCCTAAAGGTGTTCAAGTCGAAATTGATGGCATCATGGAGTTACCATCAACAAATTAATGAGTTGTTGATTTGATAAAAAAGCGCAAATTTTGCGCTTTTTTTTATATTCATCTAGGCAAAAAAGTTTAAATATCATACATTCATAACATACACATTTAAAAAAGCAGTGCGATGTTTACAATTGATAGCAAAGGACACGTTTTTCTAGATTTAGCCAATCACGGTACACCTGCAAGTGTATCATTTGTGATAGATGCGCTGGCGGCTTCTCAATATGCTGACTTTGCAATTCATACCGATGCAATCAACGCATTTTTCAAACAAGATCCCAAGCCAAATACACTACTTGTTGCCACCAAAACTGATGCCACATTAGAAATTAAAATCGCCGATGATAAAATGACTGCAACGGGTTATTTGAAAACGGCGCAAGGTGGAAAAATGATGTCTCTTGATGCCGGCAAAGCACTACTAGTTAAATCGGGAGTCAGTCGAGGATATAAGCAGGCTCTGCTCGAATCATTGCTAGCAAAACAATTCGAGTTATCACCTGGTGATACGGTGCACGCCACCATTGCGCAGGGCCGTCCTGCAACAAATGGTACGGATGCTCAACTTGAAAAGCAAGTCACCACATTATCCGAGCGCTTACGCCAACCCAAAGAGCTTGAAGATGGACGAGTTGATCACCGTGATTTTGGTAAGTTAGCCAGCGTAACAAAAGGCACCGTGCTAATAAAAGTAACTCCGGAAACCCAAGGGACAGAAGGATTTAATGTTATTGGAGATTCTTTACCTCCCTCACCTGGCCAAGCAATCACTCTCAGTGCTGGCGAGGGTACATTGATACCCGATGATAACCCTCATGCTTTAATTGCTGCTTGTGATGGCGTGCCTATCGATACCGCTAACGGTATGCGCGTCGATGATATTTTCACCGTCGATGAAGTCTGCGTGAAAACTGGTCACATTGATTTTGATGGCAGTATATTGATCACCAAAGGTGTTGATCCGAGCATGAAAGTAACAGCCAAAGGGGATATCAATATTTTGGGTACCGTTGATGGCGCTGAAATAACAGCCTTAGGGAACATTTCAGTCAAAGGTGGAATTATTGGCCACCTTGATCACGATGCTCACCAACTCACGACCAAAGTGACGTGCGGCGGTGATCTCACCCTTGGTCATGCCCAGTATGCCTGCCTTAGCGCTAACAACATCAGTGTTGAACGCCTAGTGAGTCATTGTGAATTAACAGCAAAAAACTCAATAAAAATCGCAGAAGGTAAAAAAGGCAAAGGCATTGGCAAGTTTATTGGCGGTAAAATATTAGATGCCAAACATGTTATCGCTGCAGAAATAGGCTCAGAATCTGGAGCAAAAGTAGAAATAACAATGATGCAAGCTGCACATCAATTAATAGCAAAACACGAAACGCTACTGGAGCAACTTTCCGCAGCAGATACTCATTTGTTTGAATTAACCGCCAAACAAGTAGCAGTAGATAGACTCGGAAATTCTAAACAAAAAAAGACCCTACAAGCAAAGGTTGATACCGCTAGTAAACACTGGATGATGCAATCAGAAAAAATAGAAGGCTTACTTGCTAAGTTTGATGATGCGCTGCACTTTTTACTTGAGCACAGCGATATCAAAATCAGTCAAACCTTACATCCAGGTGTCGAATTTAAATTGTTCAACAAAACGCTGAAAACCTCTCGCACCTATCCCGCTTGTCGCGTCACCTTACAAGACAACAATATCCATATTGAAATTAGCTCCAGCAACCAAGTTTAGACCACCCGCGCTCTGTTTATCACAAAATGTCAGCAACGGATGATGTAATTTCTGGCGACCAAACACCGACTTGAACTTGCCCGATATGATGCTTTTGTAACAACAACATCACCAAACGCGATTGACCAATTCCGCCGCCAATTGTTTGTGGTAACTCTCTGGCCAATAATTGCTTGTGCCAATCGAGTGAGAGTCTTGCAACATCTCCAGTCAATGCAAGCTGACGCTGCAATGCATCCGGACAGACACGAATACCCATTGATGAAATCTCAAATACATCCTCTAAAACGGGGTTCCACACTAAAATATCGCCGTTTAGACCCGCAAACTCATCACAGGTTGGCGTTGACCAATCATCATAATCCGGTGCACGCACATCATGAATTGCACCATCACTTAATTTGCCTCCAATACCAATTAAAAATACAGCGCCAAACTCTTTTGCAACAGCACGCTCACGCTCTTTGCCTGTGAGCTTTGGATACTCTCGTGCTAATTGTTCTGCATGCAAAAAAGTAATCTCAGCGGGTAGAAACCCTTTGATCCCATACAAGTCTTGCAGTTGGGATTCTGTTTTTTTAATTGCTTGGTATAAGGTTGTAACAGTTTGCTTTAAGTAATCAAGGCTGCGCTCTGTCGAAGCGCAAATGACTTTTTCCCAATCCCATTGGTCAACATAAACAGAGTGGATAGGGGTGAGTTTGTCTTCGTCAGGACGAAGTGCCTTCATATTGGTATATAAACCCTGACCGATAGAAAAGCCGTGATCCGCTAATGTTTTACGTTTCCATTTCGCCAGTGAGTGCACCACTTCGTACTGCTCAGCAGGTAATGTTTTAACCTGAACAGACACCGCTTTTTCGTGCCCACTGAGGTTGTCTTGGATGCCATCACCGACTCTGGCTAAAATTGGCGCTTGCACTTCAATCAGCCCCAACTGGCTTTCTAGTTGCTCTGCGAACAATGATTTTACTTTGCTGATCTGTTGCTGTGTTTGGATATACGTTGCTGACATTTTGATAATCCTCATTCCCAAAATCTGTCGAAATAAATAGCGATTCATCATCTAAACCGCCTTCGTTACCTATTATCCTCAAACAAAACGCAACATATATCAACATCCCGCAACAAAAAGAGCTTTACTCCATAGAAACCAGCAATAAAATAAGGTGATATTTCATAATTCATTAATAAAAGGCTTTATATTCGATGCAAAATTATCAGATCGATAATCTCGACCGCACCATCCTGCATGCTTTAATGGACAATGCACGGATCCCATATGCTGAATTGGCCAAAAAACTTGCTGTCAGTGCAGGCACCATTCACGTTAGAGTCGAAAAAATGAAACAAGCAGGCATTATTGAAGGCACACGCGTAGCAATTAATGCAAAACAATTAGGTTATGATGTGTGCTGCTTTATTGGCATCAATTTAAAAAATGCTAAAGATTACCCAGATACCATCACTAAGCTCGAAGCCCTCGAAGAAGTCGTCGAGGCCTACTACACCACAGGCAACTACAGTATTTTTATTAAAGTCATGACTCGCTCGATTGATCATCTCCAAACTGTACTGATCAGTAAAATTCAAGCTATTGATGCCATACAATCAACCGAAACATTAATTTCATTGCAAAATCCAATTTCACGCTCAGTGATACCTTAGGGATAAAACAGCCCGCAGCGGTGAATTTACTTGTTATAATCGTCAAAATAGTCAGAACACAGAGAATTCGATGGAAAATAAACGCTATCATCGCATTAAAAGCGTATTAGATCGCCGCCAAACCGACTTAACGGTTTGTTTAGAAGATGTGCATAAACATCACAACTTATCCGCTATTGTTCGCACAGCTGATGCTGTTGGTTGCCATCATGTCCACGCCGTCTGGCCAGAAAACCAAAAGTGGTTGACCAATAACACCTCTGGTGGCAGCAAAAATTGGATTGATACACAGCTGCATTTAAATATCGATCACGCTATCGAAGCCATTCGAGCGCAAAACCCTGGGATTCAAATTCTGGCGACCAATCTTTGCCCTGAAGCGGTGGATTTTCGTGATATCGATTACACCCAGCCTACAGCTATTATTGTCGGCCAAGAAAAAACCGGGATCTCCGAGCGAGCATTAGCGCATGCCGATAAAAACATCATTATTCCAATGCAAGGTATGGCGCAATCTTTAAACGTTTCGGTGGCCGCCGCTTTGATATTATTTGAAGCACAAAACCAGCGTGAAAAAGCAGGCCTGTACGATCGCAACATGCTAGATCCATCCATCAAACATAAAATGCTGTTTGAAGGCTGCCATCCAATTATCGCCCAAAAGTGTATCGAAAAATCCTTACCCTACCCTGCATTAGATGAGCACGGTGAGATCGTAGCAGATGATGCATTTTGGCAAACGCTAAAACATGCTTGATGCCTAATGTGCATGCAAGTAAACTGAAAAATATTCATCGAATGAAAGAGTTGAGTGCCCTTTGTCACAGCCACTGTTAAGCCAATACCCCGTTACTGAGCTAAAAGGCGTTGGGCCAAAAATGGCTCAGCGTTTGGCAAAGTTAGCCATTCATACGGTACAAGATTTACTGTTTCATTTACCATTGAGGTACGAAGACCGCACGCGCATCTACCCGATCCATGAATTACAAGCGCACAGTCATTTGAGTGTGATGGGTGAAATCGAAAACTGCCAAGTCACCTTTGGTAAGCGCCGTATGATGATTTGCCAAATCAACGATGGAACAGGTCGGCTCACCCTGCGATTTTTTAGTTTCACTGCTGCGCAAAAAAATAACTTAGTTGCGGGTAAAATTATCCGTTGTTTTGGCGAAGTGCGCCGCGGCCAATATGGCTTTGAAATGGCGCATCCTGAATACGCGATTATCGATGATTACCAACACAACACCACAAGTGACACGCTGACTCCTGTTTATCCGACTACCGAAGGGTTAAAGCAACTGTCACTGCGCGCCTTAAGTGATCAAGCCGTTACGTTACTTGAAAAGTATGACATCGAAGAGCTGCTCCCTACCCGTTATCAACCGGCAGGGCTGACACTCAAACAAGCGATTTTGACCTTACACAGACCCAGTCCAGATACATGTACTGAGCAACTTGCGCTAGGGCTTCATCCAGCACAGCAACGACTTGTACTGGAAGAGTTATTAGCACAAAACCTCAGTTTGCTTAAACTTCGCCAAAAAGCACAAAATCATCAAGCGGTGGCGCTCGACATCAACCAGACACTTGAAGCGCAATTTTTAGCTCAATTACCTTTTTCTCCCACTGGCGCACAACAACGGGTTGTCAAAGAGATCAAGCAAGATTTAAGTTTACATCACCCTATGATGCGCTTGGTCCAAGGCGATGTGGGCTCAGGAAAAACCTTAGTCGCAGCCCTCAGTGCCTTAACTGCAATCGGTCAGGGATATCAAGTCGCACTTATGGCCCCCACTGAAATTTTGGCTGAACAGCACTTCACCAGTTTTAAGCAATGGTTGTTGCCACTTGGGATTGAAGTCGCATGGCTTGCTGGTAAAACCAAAGGCAAAGAGCGCGAAACAACCTTAGCGAATATGGCCAGTGGCCAAGCACAAATGATCATTGGCACTCACGCGCTATTTCAACAGCAAGTGCAATTTTTTAATCTTGCTTTAATCATCATTGATGAACAACACCGCTTTGGCGTTCATCAACGACTCGAATTACGTGAGAAAGGCCGTTTTGGGGACTGCTACCCTCATCAACTCGTGATGACAGCCACCCCAATTCCACGCACCTTAGCCATGACTGCCTACGCTGATTTAGAAACGTCAATTATTGATGAACTTCCACCGGGGCGAACCCCGATCACCACAGTTGCTCTTCCCGATACTCGTCGCGACCAAATCATTGAACGCGTTCGCGATGCCTGTACTAACCAGCAGCGTCAGGTTTACTGGGTCTGCACATTAATTGATGAATCTGAAGTCTTGCAATGCCAAGCTGCTGAAGAAAATGCGAAAGAACTGAGTGTTTTATTGCCTGAGTTAACGATCGGTTTAGTCCATGGGCGAATGAAACCCGCTGAAAAACAGCAGATCATGGACGAATTCAAGCAAGGAAAAATCCACGTTTTAGTCGCCACAACCGTTATAGAAGTCGGGGTAGATGTGCCCAATGCCAGTTTAATCATCATTGAAAACCCCGAACGCCTTGGATTAGCCCAATTACACCAGTTGCGTGGTCGCGTTGGGCGCGGCGCCATTGCCTCCCACTGCGTATTACTGTATCACGCGCCATTATCAGCTACTGCGCAAAAACGGTTAGGTGTGCTTCGCGACAGCAATGATGGGTTTGTGATTGCGCAACGGGATCTCGAAATCCGAGGCCCAGGTGAAGTATTAGGCAGTAAACAAACCGGATTAGCTGAGTTCAAAATTGCCGATTTAGTGCGCGATCAAGAAATGGTTAAACACGTTCGCCCAATGGCCAAATCCTTATTAAACAGCCACCCAGAATTATGCGACAAGCTCATAAATCGCTGGCTTGCACAAAGAGAACAGTATGCTCAAGCTTGACCTAAAAACAGCCTAGAAAACATAAAATGAATATTTAAATACAAAAAAATGACAAAAATGAGACAGGCAAATAAAACAAATAACCCTTTAAAAACAGATAAATAAATAGTTTATGACATTTATATTTAATTAATTAGAACTAAAAAAGTCCATTGTAATATTTAAGTAACATTATGAAATTAACATACACGTCATTAAACAGGCATCTGCCTACTTTAAATTGAGTCATTCACTCTACAATTGTTAGTTAGGAACCAAGCAATGAACAAGTTAATTAAATTGTCTACGATTACAGCCGCTATTTTTGCTACTTCAAGCCTTTACGCTGCTGAAGTGACCACTAAAGGTGGTTTTCAAGTGAAATCTGACGACGGCCAATATAGCTTCAAGTTTAATGGTCGTATCCAATTAGACGCTGTTGCATTTAACAGTGATGATATTGATTTAAACAATGGTACTGAAATTCGCCGAGCACGCTTTGCAGCCAACGGTAAAATGGCGCAGTGGGGCTACAAGCTACAATACGATTTCATGTCGAGTGAATCAGTTAAAGATGCTTATATTAGCTATAACGGTTTTAACAATACCGAAGTGTTGATTGGTAGCCAAATCGAAGCGTTTGGTATGGAGCCACAAACAAGCTCTAACGACGTCACATTCATTGAGCGTTCGTCAATTATTGAAGCCTTTGGTTTAAATCGCGCTATGGGTATTGCTGCTCGCCAATGGGGTGATAACTGGTCTCTTAATTACGGTATCTACGGTCAAGACGTAAACAAAGATAACGCTGGTGATGAAGAGCTTGGTTTTAACGGCCGTTTTAACTATGCACCTGTTATCGACAAAGATCAGCTGATCTCTTTTGGTGCCTCGTTATCAACGCGTCAGCTGTCTGATGGCGCATCTGTTCGTTTTCGCTCACGTCCAGAATCACACCAAGCAGATACACGCATAGTCGATACTTCTAGCTTAGCTGCTGATGGCTACAATATGTATGCACTTGAAACTGCAATGAAATTCGGTTCTTTGACGATTCTTGGTGAATACATCAATGCTGATGTTGATTCTTCAGTCAATAATGACAGTAGTTTTGATGGTTTTTATTTATCGGCATCTTATTTACTTGATGGCTCTTCACGTCCTTACAATACAAAACAAGGTAAGTTCAAACGTGTTAAGCCAGGTAAAGACGGCGCTTGGGAAATCGCAGCACGCGTATCAAGCCTAGATTTAAATGATAAAGAAGCAGGTGTGATGGGTGGACAAGTCGACTCAATCACATTGGGCGCAAACTATTATATCAATAAGAACATGCGTGCGATGTTCAACGTTGTTTCAAGCGACGGTGATGAGTTTGCTAAGTACGACGCAACTTCTGTTGCTGCACGTATGCAAGTTACTTGGTAATTAGTAATTGAAAACACAATAAAAAAGCGGCTTAGCCGCTTTTTTATTGTCTATCATTTTTATTACGCTTTTAATGATTTCGCCGCTTTTGGGCTTAGCGCTCGTAACAAACCTACCACAGTTTCAATGAACTCTTTTTGTTCATTATCTTTATGATACGCAATATAAATATCGCGTGATGTTTCCGGTATTCCATCAACACGTTTTAATACGTCTGATTGCAAGTAACTTTTCGCTAATGCTTCAGGAATAAACGCACTGCCTCCACATTGTAATAATAAATCAAGCGCAATCCGCCCTGTACTGGTGCGAACATACGGGAGCGTTTTCCCAGCAGCGACTTCTGCATGCCACAACGAAAAAGCAGTGCCCCAATCGACATACACATATTGGTTTTCATAAAAGCTGACAGTATCGCACTCATCAAAGCTAGTAATAGGGATGATGGCAAGCTCACAAATGCGCTCAACCTTAAGTTCATCTACTTTAGGCGGATCAAATAACACCGCCATGTCTAAGGTGCGCTCTAACAAAAGTCGCGTACTTTCTTGCTGCGCTTTGACCTCTGCAACCAGTGACACCCCAGGCATAGCCGAAACAATATTGGTGATACCAAATTGCAAAAACGCATCCCAAATATTAGGAGTGCCAGCCAAAGACACTTGTTTGTTCATTCCCTCAGCGAGTGCGACATCAATTTTTGCTCGCTGAACACCTGTGACAATTAACTTTGCATGAGGAAGTAATCGCTCACCTGCTGCGGTGAGTTGAATGTTGTTTCGTTGCCTTAAAAATAGATTTACACCTAATGTTTGCTCAAGTTGACGAATTCGAAAGCTCACCGCAGACTGAGTTAAATAGAGGTTTTCTGCCGCACGACCAAAGTGTCGAGTATTGGCGACTTCCATAAATGTTTTTAGTAAATCTATATCCAATTACTTATCCTCACGATAAATTCTTTTTGTTTAAATTAACACAAATCTTAGTATAAGCTCGCAGCGAATAATCATGTCCTAAAGGAACCTGTATGTCTAACCAAGATATTACAGCGATTAAGCTGGCATTTGCATCAAACCAACTTTTTTTTGATGATGCTCAATTCCCTCGAGGATTTAGCCGAAGTGGTAACTTTACGTTATTAGAAGCGCAAATCCTAGAAAACAATGGCGTAGTATTAAAAGCGTTATATAACAACACAATCGAGCCGAAAAATGACCTGCAAACTCACTTTGTTGATGTGATGCAAGGGCTGGCTGAGGCAAGCAATATCGCCGAAAAGGCATGGTTGAAATACCTAAAACTGACAACGAGTCCAGCACGGTTTCACACTGTGTTTGGCAAATCGAAAAATACCGGCAGTGAAATCAGCTACGGTAGACAAATTGAGGAATACTAATGCGCGGTTGGATCATCTATAAAGACTCTGCCACTTTATTAAAACCAGAGTCTTATGAAATTCAACGCCTAGTTGAAGCCGCCAAAGCATCGGGCATTGAACTCGATGTGTATTCACCAGATCAATTCGATTTGACGGTCACGCGCGAAGACGACAAAAGTATCATGATCAATGGCGAGTACGTAAAGCTGCCTGATTTTGTGATGCCAAGAATGGGTGCGGGTACCACATATTTTGCCTTGGCCATTATCCGCCATTTAGAACGTTTAGGTGTTTATTGTGTGAATAACTCAGTGGCCATCGAAACCGTCAAAGATAAGTTGTACTCCCAACAAATCCTCGCCGAGAAAAACCTACCAACGCCTAAAACCATGTTGGTTAAGTTTCCGGTTAATGTTGATTTAGTTGAAACCACTTTGGGTTTTCCCGTGGTGATCAAAACCCTATCAGGCTCTCAAGGCAGTGGTGTTTTTTTATCTAAAAGTAAAAGTGAATTTCGCGACTTAATGCAACTGATTGAAGCGACCAATAAAAATGCCAATATCATCTTGCAAGAATTTATTAGTAATAGCCATGGCCGTGATTTGCGTGTATTTACCATCGGTGGACGAGTCATTGCATGTTTTGAGCGAAAAGCAGTTGATGGTGACTTCAAAGCCAATGTCAGCAATGGCGGTAGCGCCAGCCCATTTTCAATCACCCCCGAAATCGAATGGTTAGCACTGCAAACTTCTCATGCACTTGATTTAGATATTGCTGGTATCGACCTTCTTTTTGACAATGGTCATTATAAAATATGTGAAGCTAATTCTTCACCAGGCTTTGAAGGGTTAGAATCGTGCATCGATATTGATGTAGCAAAAGAAATTTTACACTTTGTACGCATTCGTTTGGGAATTTTTGACAAACCTCAAGGCAAAAAAACACCTGAAACCTCAGCTATTCCTTCTCAAAAAGATCCAAAATAACAATTTGTGTGGTGCACGCTTAACGTGCACCCTCTCCGCTTAGCATAAGAAATTCCATCAAAATTCAGCAAATTAAAAAAGCTCAGCTAAACTTTTTATTAACGACTTTTCGTTACTTATCTCGTTATTGAAAGGGTTAATAGTGCCTCATAAGTTATTAATTATTGAAGACAATCAATCCATCGCTAAAGTGCAAAAACACATAGGTGTGAAAATAGGATTTGATGTTGATGTTGCCTACTCACTGGCAGAAGCCATTACACTGATAGAACATAATAATTATTTTTGCGCTGTCGTCGACTACGTATTGCCCGATGCCCCCACAGGTGAAGCCATTCCATTTACAATTGGTGCCGATATTCCCACTATTGTCATGACCGGAAAAATTGATAGCCAAACTCGCGACACTGTACTGCGTTATCCCATCGTTGATTACATTACCAAAGAAAACCGCCAAGCTTATCATTATCTCGAAACACAACTACGTCGCTTACCTAAAAACGAACATGTACGTATATTAGTGGTCGATGATTCTGCAGCGACCCGTAACCATCTTACAAACTTACTTAATCGCCACAATTATTTAGTGGCGGTGGCAAAAGATGGCATTGAAGGGCTCGCTCAATTAGAAGCATATACAGACATCAAAGTGGTGATCACCGATAACGAAATGCCCAATATGGACGGCATCACCCTAACGTCCAAAATTAGGCAAGAATACAGTAACGAAGATCTCGCTGTGATAGGCATTTCAAGTACCAAAGATAACCAAATGTCGGCTAAATTTTTAAAAAATGGGGCCAATGATTACTTGAGTAAACCCTTTCATCCCGAAGAATTTTACTGCCGGCTCAGTCAAAATATTGAAATGCTCGATGCGATTGCAACCATCCGCCTACAAGCCAACAGCGACTATCTAACAAACCTCCCCAACCGCCGCTACTTTTTTGAATCAGTACAAGAACAGCTCACAAAAAACCTTGAACAACAGCAAGGCATCACACTTGCCATGATAGATATTGATCACTTTAAAGCAATTAATGATAACTATGGCCATGATGCAGGAGATGACGTTTTAAAAGGATTGGCTGATTTTTTCAAACAGCATTTTCCAGAAGCGTTAGTTGCAAGGTTAGGAGGAGAAGAGTTTGCGATATTCTTTGCCAATCACACTTATCAAGAAGCACAACAGCAATTAGAAATTTTTAGAAGTGAGGTCGATAAACATAGCCCTACATTTAGCCAAGACAATATACATTTTACTTTATCGGTAGGAGTGACCCATCAACTAAAAACACGTGTTGATGAAATTTTAAAAGTGGCAGATCTACATTTATATACGGCCAAAGAATCTGGCCGTAATATCGTAATTGCAGATTAACGCAACGGGTTAGTCTTTCGGTGCAGTGCGCAGTTTGGCTTTTTGTGCAAAGCGATACGAATCCCAACTGAACAATGCCAACGCCCCCCAAATGCAGGCGAATGTTATCATCCGATCGACACCAAATGTTTCACCATAAAAGCTCACTGCCAATAAAAACATTAAACTTGGGCCAATATACTGGAAAAAACCTAATGTCGTGTATTGCAAGCGTTTCGCAGCAGCGGTAAAACATAATAATGGCAATGTCGTCACAATCCCTGCACTGACTAACAATGCATTCAATTGCCACGTATTGAGAGCTAAATCCGAGGTCGGTGATTGCATGAAATAAAACCAGTAAATTAACGCCGCAGGAAGCAAAATAAGAGACTCAAGCAATAACCCTGGCAATGAATCAACCGCCAGTTTTTTGCGTAACAACCCGTACACAGCAAATGAACTCGCCAGCGAAAACGCAATAACAGGAAAAGATCCAAAACTTATCACTTGGATCACTACCCCAGAGATGGCCAATGCCACCGAAACACCTTGCCAGCGGCGTAAACGCTCACCTAAAAACAAAAAGCCCAATAATACATTCAATAATGGATTAATGTAATAACCGAGACTGGCATCGAGCATGTGATTATTGTTTACAGACCAAATAAACAACCCCCAGTTAAATCCCAGCAGGCCCGCAGTAACAACCAGCATCATCACTAATTTAGGTTGTTTCAAAACACGAACAACCGTATGCCACTTTTTAATGGTCACGACAATAACAAGTAAAAATAGAAAGGACCAAACAACGCGATGCACTAAAATTTCCATTGCAGCCACATTGTCTAGCAACTTAAAATAAATGGGGGCCAAGCCCCACATTAAAAAAGCTGCGCTCGCAAATAACATGCCCTGCTTTTGCTCTGAACTAATCGACATTCAATTACACATCCATAAAAAAGGTTCGCTATCTTAACGTAAGTTTGAAAGTTCGGGCACCATAGAACTCGAAATAATAAATTTAACTTAAACACCGTGTATCACTAAATTTACTTCGCTGTCAGTGTTATTCGACAGTAACAAAAGCACACTTGAATGGAATACCAAAAACGAATTAACCCGATCAATTCCTAACAAGGAATGCAGACAAGCGAGAAAAAAAACTCTAAAATGCCGCGATGATAACTACTCCAACGACCGAACAGTCCGCCTCTGATATCTATTCGATACTTAAACAAGTATTTGGGTACGATACCTTTCGCGCAGGACAAGACAGCGTTATAAACGCCGCAATAGCAGGCCAAGATACGCTTGTACTCATGCCTACTGGCGGAGGAAAATCGCTTTGTTATCAAATCCCTGCACTAGCCTTATCTGGGATCACTATCGTGGTCTCGCCGCTGATTTCATTAATGCAGGATCAAGTAGCGCAACTTAACGCCTTAGGTGTTGCCGCAGAATGCTTAAATCAAAGCCTTTCTCGCGAACAAAGTATGGCTATTTATCAGGATTTACATGCCGGTAAAATTAAGCTGCTGTACGTGGCACCTGAACGTATTTTGCAACATGATTTTATCGAGCGCTTGCACCACTTACCCATTAGTTTATTTGCCATTGATGAGGCCCATTGCGTCTCTCATTGGGGCCATGATTTTCGCCCCCATTATTTTCGACTTAAGCAACTAAAGCAGTATTTTCCGACAATCCCTATCATGGCGCTCACAGCAACAGCCGATACTGCCACACGCCATGACATCGTCGAACAACTCACCTTACAGCAGCCGTATATTTATACGGGAAGCTTTGATCGGCCGAATATTCGCTATACGCTTGAAGAAAAATTTAAGCCTTTATCACAGTTGATGCGCTATTTGCGCCAACAAAAAGGGCAAAGCGGGATTATTTACTGCACCAGCCGTAAGCGGGTCGATGATATTAGCGCAAAATTAGTCGAAGCCGGATTTAACGCTGCCGCCTACCATGCAGGGCTTGAAAACACCCAGCGCAGCTTTGTGCAAACTGCCTTTGCAAAAGATGATATTCAAATTGTCGTTGCCACTGTCGCATTTGGGATGGGCATTAACAAACCCAATGTTCGTTTTGTAATTCATTACGATATTCCTAAAAACATCGAGTCTTATTATCAAGAAACCGGGCGCGCAGGGCGAGATGGTTTAGCCGCCGAAGCCATAATGTATTTTGACCCGGCGGATATTCCACGGGTGAAACGGTTTTTTGAAGATATTGAAGATGAACAAAGGCGAAAAGTAGAACAACAACGCTTTAATGCAATGGCCAGCTTTGCAGAGGCGCAAACCTGCCGGCGAAAAATACTGCTGAATTACTTTTCAGAGTATCAACGAGAAGTCTGTGGAAACTGCGACATCTGCCTTAATCCACCCACACAATTTGATGGGACAGTCGTCGCACAGCAGGCGTTATCGTGTGTCTATCGCGCAGAACAAAAGTTTGGCATGGGTTATATCGTCGAGTTGTTGCGCGGAGCCAATACAGCCAGAATACGCGACAATAATCATCACGAACTCAGCACATTTGCTATTGGCAAAGAGCACAGTATTGAATTTTGGCTCAGTATTTTAAGGCAGCTGGTCCACCAAGGTTTGTTACAACAAGACATCACACTTGGGTCAATTTTACGCCTCACAGAAGCTGCTCGCCCCGTATTACGAGGTGAATACCAACTGCAATTAGCCGAACCGCGACTACAAGCAAAACACGTCTACCAAGATAAATTGGCCCAATTCAATTACGACAAAAAACTCTTTGCCAAACTTCGCGCATTACGCAAAGAATTGGCCGATGCCGATGATGTCCCTCCCTATGTGGTCTTTAACGATAAAACCTTGGCTGAAATGGCGCAAATTATGCCAACAAACGATGCTGAATTTTTGCAAGTATCCGGAGTGGGGTTCACTAAACTCACTAAATATGGCGCAGCGTTTATGAATTTAATCCGCGCCTATTTAGTGCAGTCATAACTTTCTTTTTGGGCTTGTTACTTTGCTGCAGGTAAAGAAGCAAAGTACGCTGCTAGATTATCGATATCAGCATCACTGAGTGGCTTTGCCATTGCACTCATCATGGCATCGTTACGATTTCCCGATTTGAAGTCGCGCATTTGCTTGGCTAAATATGCACTTTTTTGCCCCGCTAAATTGGGATAAATCGCCACTGAACTGACACCATTAACTCCATGACACGCGACACACATTGCAGATTTTGCTTTACCTTGTTCAATGTCACCTGCAGAAACAGCACTACAGCACATAGCTAACCCCACAAATAAAAACTTTTTCATAATCATAACTTCTCTTATTTTTTAATTAGTTAAGATGATTTTAACGATTATTACCAACTTGATTTTGCGTTAGCGCAATAAAAGTGCTTTTTTAGCAACCGATTTATTCAGACCTTTCGTACTGCAAGGTAAATAAATCGTTTATCATAGCGAAAATCAACTGACTAAGTGCCCAGATGAAATTTAACAATACTTATATCAAACTCGCGCCAATTTTTTACCAACATGTACTGCCTACTCCGGTAGCCAAGCCGAAATTGCTGCTTTGGAATGATTCTTTAGCAAAGCAGTTACTGATACCAAGCACTTTGACTCAAGATAGCGCACTATTAGCGCAGTATTTTTCAGGAAATCAGTTGCCACCCGGCGCAGAATCCATCGCATTAACTTACAGTGGTCATCAATTTGGCCACTTTAACCCCCAACTCGGTGATGGCCGCGCGCATTTAATTGGTGAGATCAGCGATGAAAACGCTCAACAGCGAGATATTCAACTCAAAGGTTCGGGCCCGACTCCCTTTTCTCGCCAAGGTGATGGTCGCTGTGCCATTGGCCCTGCTGTACGTGAATACATCATGAGCGAAGCTATGTTTGCCTTAGGTGTGCCGACATCTCGCTGCTTAGCCGTTGTAGCCAGCGGAGAGCCTGTGTATCGAGGCGATGCAAAACCCGGTGCAATTGTTACCCGTGTAGCGGCCAGCCATATTCGCGTCGGCACGTTTCAGTATTTTGCCAGCCAAGGTAATCTTGAAGCACTTGATGAACTGACCCAATATGCCATTGCCCGCCATTATCCAACGATCAAATCCAGCGGCGCTGAGCGTGTTATTACGTTTCTTGAGCAAGTTATCGCCAAGCAAATTACACTCATCACAGCCTGGCTGCGAGTGGGTTTTATTCATGGTGTGATGAATACCGATAACACCGCAATTAGTGGTGAAACCATAGATTTTGGCCCTTGCGCTATGATGGGAGTTTATCATCCAGGCACTGTGTTTAGCTCGATAGATCGCAAAGGCCGTTATGCATTTGCAAATCAAGCCCCAATCGCACAGTGGAATATGGCTAGGCTTGCAGAAGCTTTATTGCCTTTAATTGATTCAGACCAAGATGCGGCAGTAGCTAAAGTTGAGCCTTTAATTATTGCTATGAGCGCACAATTTCAACAAGCGTTTAATACTATGATGGCTGCAAAGCTTGGCTTTGAGCATACCTCAGATGAAGTCGATGCCTTAAGTACTGAATTACTCGATTTGATGCAGACACATCAATTAGACTACACGCTGACGTTTTATCATTTGGGCTTAATTATAAACAGCCAAGCCACCGTGGCACTTGTCGCACCGCTCAATGACTGGGTCGCCAAATGGCAATCTGCTTTAGCAAACGTCTCAATCTCACCCTGCAACGCTTATGAGCTCATGCAACAGAATAATCCAGTGGTGATCCCTCGCAATCACCATGTTGAAGCTGTACTGGCACAATATGAGCAAGGTGCACAGAGTGACATTGAGAGATTTTTATCTGTGCTTGCACATCCTTATCAGCACACACAACACACTGAGCAATACCAAGATCCAGCTGCAGATGGCGACCAACACTATCGCACCTTCTGTGGCACTTAACTTATTTATCAATCTATTTTAGAGATGACTCATGACCTCAATAATCTACGATGAACAGCATCAAGTACTGATCATTACCCCCGAAACCATGCCTGAAGATCATGATTTTGAGCTCTGGGCGAGTATTTTTTTACATCATACGGAAATTAGCGTTCAAGAATTTGAGCAAGGAGCTGATCGCCATCTGCAGCGTTTTCGCTTTAAAGAAGAGCATTTCAACCTCAACTTTGAGCATTACAGCGCCAGTGTCTGGATTTCTGGTGAAGGGGCTTTTGCTGAAGAATTACTCGGAGATCTACGAAGTATCATTGCCTAACAGAAGATTATTTTCTCTGCTGAAGGCCTTAAAAACAGTGCCATGAAGCTGCTTTTGCTCACCTTTATAGTGAAATAATTAAGCAGCCAATCAGGAGTTGATATAGACTAAAAATACAGCGAATGTGTTTGGTGATTAATGAAAACTCTTTTTATTTCAATTAGTACTGTTATTTTTGCAAGCTTCGCCGGACACCTTGTTTCGGCTGAAGAGCTTCGCGCTGAAAGCACGAATGTGTTTGCATCAGAGCAAAGCTGCCAATGGCAAACACGCCCTGATCAGTACTCTGAATTTGAAATGCGTTATCAGATGGATCAACTGGATCCTTTACCAACTCCACAACCCGGCATGACAGTCGCTAACATTCGATTTAAACGTTTGAATATTTTTAATGCTGACAATCCAGATGAAAATAATGCCCTGTTTAACTTTGCAAATAAAATCCATTTAATCACTGATGAAAGTGTCATCAATAATATCTTACTGTTCCAATCTGGTGATCCATACGATCCTAAATTGATCTTAGAGTCTGAGCGCATGCTCAGAAATCAACGCTATCTTTACGATGCTCGTATTAAAGTAGAGCAAACATGCGCAGATCAAGTGGATGTCACTGTTATCACTCGGGAATTATGGACCTTAATGCCCGAAGTTGACTTTAGCCGTACCGGTGGTCAAAACAGTTCAAGTTTAGGGATCAGAGATACCAATCTGTTAGGATGGGGAAAACGCTTATCCATGACTTATAATTCAGATGAAGAGCGTAGCGGGTACAATTTTATTTATGAAGACCCTAATATTTGGGGCAGTCGCTACCAAGGTCGGCTCGAGTATGGTGATAACGACGATGGTGAGCGCCATTACGTCGATTTATCTTTGCCTTTTTACTCTGTCAGCACTCCTTACAGCTATGGTATGCTGAGTTATGCCAATAACCGCACTGAGTCTTTATATCGCGATGGATTAGTGGTGTCTCAGTACCAACAACATTCAAAAATCAATTCAGCCTATTTTGCGACATCCTCTCAATCTGAACAATGGATCCGCAGACTCAGCTTTGGTATTCAAGTCGAAGATCATCAATTTTCGGATATTCCAGCGACAAATATCACCCGAGCACAAGACCGGAAATTAGCGTTCCCTTGGATGTCTGCGCACTGGCTGGAAGACAACTACATCAAAGTTAATAATTTTGATTCAATCCATCGTACTGAAGATCTAAATTTAGGCTGGAACCTTCTGACGAGACTCGGTTATTCACCCGAGCAGATCAGTGATGATGATGCCCGAATAGTGTATGAAGCTTCATTAAAAAAAGCCCTTTTTCAAAATAGTCAGACCCTTTGGCGCTTCAATGCTAGCCTGCGTGGCTACTGGAATGTTGAAGATAATGAAGTAGAAAATGCTGTCTTATCCGGCGCGGTACAATGGCATCACAATACAGATTTAACTCAATCTTGGTATTCGCTGATCCGTATTAATTTAGGAGATAACTTAACCGCTGATCAGCAGATCACCTTAGGAGGCGAAACTGGCCTGCGCGGTTACCCGCTCAACTACCAATCTGGTAATAGAAGCGTGTTACTGAGTGTTGAAAAACGCTATTACTGGGAATATCACTTACTGCAACTATTTAAAGTGGGCGCGGCTGCATTCTATGACATTGGTCATGCCTGGTATCAAACACGGACAACACCTGAGTTACTTGGAAATCAAGACATCTTACACAATGTCGGCATTGGGCTTAGACTTGCTCCTAGTCGCGCCAATGCCCGAACGGTCATCCACCTTGATTTAGCAATGCCTATCAATCCACCAGATGAAATTGACTCTGTGCAATGGCTAATGACCGTTAAAAATTCATTCTAACTAGGGGTTGTTGATCTTCACCCATTGGCTAGCCAACAAAGAGCAACATGCTAGCATCGCACCAGCGTAAAAAACTAGACTGGCATTAATCAGCCAAATCATTCCAAATACCGCAGGGATGATCACTGCCGCGATATGATTGATGGTGAAGCTCACGCCAGCACTTGATGCGATATCTTTCGGATCAGCTATTTTCTGAAAATACGTTTTGAGCGCAATCGCCATCGCAAAAAATAAATGATCAACCACGTATAAAAAAGCAGCCCATTCGGCTTGCTCTACCACACCATAACCAACAAATACACAAATAAGGCCAATGTATTCTAAAGTTAGCGCTTTTCGCTCACCAATGACCTGAATAAGTTTGCCTATTTGTGGCGCAGCAAAAATATTGATGAGGTGATTTAGCATATATAACGCACTGATTTGCGCCACGCTATAACCAAATTTCTCGACCATCAAGAAACCGGCAAAAACCACAAAAATTTGTCGGCGCGCCCCTGATAAAAACGTCAATAAATAATAAAGACTGTACTTTTTTCGTAAAACTAAATGCTTATGCTGCACATGCTCAGCCTTAAAAGCCGGCATGCTAACCCATAAAAATATCGTTAGGAGCAATCCTATCCCACCACAAATGGCATACATAGTAAGATATTGCGCAGAAAAAATATGAAAACCAAGCCAGACAAAACCATAACTCAATAAAGAAATTATCGACGTTAACGACAATAATCGACCGAGTAACTGGGGAGCCTGATCTTTTTTAAACCACTGTAAAGCCAAGGATTGATTAACTGTTTCAAAATAATGATAACCAATCGACATCAGCACTGTGGTGGCATATAAGCCGTAAATAGTAGGAAACAGCCCTGTAATTGATACGCTTACAGCTAAAAGTGCTAACGAAACGACTGCCAAAGTCTGTTCTTTAATCATTAATAAAATAAAGACTGCGGTAAAGGCTAAAAAGCCTGGCACTTCGCGAAGTGACTGTAGGATACCAATTTCTGCACCACCAAACTGAGCTCGTTCAATGGCAAAGTTATTCAACATAGCCATCCATGCACTGAACGTGATGGCGATAACAGCACTGGCTACCCCTAAAAACACAAAGGGGGTTTGCCATTTTTTTAATTGTTCCATGATATTTGAGCTCATTCACTATGATTTTCTGCAGTATATTGCTAAGTTTCACTGTCTGATATCATCAATAAAGACAAAATACATGGATAATCAGCCAAGTTCTCACCTTAAAAAACGTCAACATACCCATTATCCGAATAGGTTACCTCATGCCGTTATGCCACTTTGTGGTGACTTTACCCCTTTAACGCAAGTCATTAAACATGCTCACCCTTGGTCCCAACTAGCCTACTCAAGCCGAGGCGTTTTACACATTGAAACCGAGCAAGGCTTATTTGTCGTACCACCACAACAAGCTTTATGGTTACCACCCAATGTTACCCATCAAATATCTTGTCTGCATCCAACCCGTCTTCGCAGCTTACATTTTCAGGCACCGATTACCACTTCTCTTGGCGCTGATATTTTAACTTTAAGTGTCAGCCCTTTACTGCAAGCTTTGATTTTAGAAGTATGCGATTGGGGCAAGGGCTATCAACTCAGCGATGATAAACAACGCCTTATTGATGTATTAGTGGATCAATTGGCGGCGGCGAAAAGACAAGACTTTTTTATTCCCAACATAAGTGATAAACGGCTACAACCCATTATCAACCACTTTAATCACCAACCAGACAGCAAACAGACGTTACAAGACTTTGCCAAGCAAGTTGGCGCCTCGACACGAACATTACATCGTTTGTTTGTACGACATTTTGCTATGGGGTTTAATCAGTGGAAACAAAGGATCAGAATAATGAAGGCGCTTGCACTATTAGAACAGGATTTACCGATTAAAGACATTGCAGCCACGTTAGGTTATGACAGCGATAGCTCTTTTATCGCAGCCTTTAAACAACAAATGGGGCAACCACCAAAACAATATCGCCAGCATAATTAATTCAAGCCCTCAAAATGAGAGCATCAACCTCACTCGGCTGTTATGATCCATCCTGTCGATTGAGTTTTAGATATGAGCGTAAATGCCTGCGCACTGTTTGATCTAAATGAGAGAACTCAACTTCAAGTGCACTGCGCTGAGATGATTTTCGATGCCCTTTTATGTGTATAAAATTCAGTGTCATCCCCGTAGTTTCGAGCCTGAAATCAGCACTTGCCAATATTTTCCGATAAAGTTCAGCCAGCTTTAATGGAACGCCTCTACGATTGCAAAATTGACGTGCTTGAAGTCGCTCGCGACGCTCTGGCAATTGACATAACGTTTGGCAATCACTGACCACTGCGAGCCCTCCCCGATAATCAACAACATCAGAGAGAGCCCACAAAGCCGCGCGCAGCTCTAGATCAGTTGAACTGGTTTGTTCAAATACTTGGGTCTTAATGAGAGGTTGTTGTATGGCCAAATCGTTATTCTTTGAGCTCACAATGATACTAAAACCAGCCACACCTATTTTACTTTTAGGATCGACACTCGCGTCAATCAGTAACAGTGCATCGTATCCATATAACTGAGGTAAATCACCCGCTTGTTGCGTCACTAAAAAAGCGTTTCTTCGTCGCGAAGTGTGAGGACTTCATACCCAAGCTCTGTCACTAAAATAGTATGCTCCCATTGAGCCGACAGTTTTTTATCTGCGGTGATCACCGTCCAGCCATCAGCTAAATTTTTTACTTTGGCTTTGCCTTCGTTGATCATTGGCTCGATAGTAAAGGTCATGCCGGGTTCGAGGATCATTCCGGTATTCATTCGTCCATAATGCAGCACTTGCGGTGCTTCGTGCATTTGCTCGCCAATGCCATGACCACAATATTCTTTAACCACAGTGTAACCATGTTGATGAGCAAAACTGGCTATTGCATAACCAACATCCCCTAATCGGGCTCCCGGTTTGACCGCTTTGATCCCTTGCCACATCGCCTGATAAGTCACATCACACAAGCGCTGTGCAGGTGGCTGACAGCTGCCGATTAAATACATTTTGCTTGAATCTGCGATATAGCCATTTTTTTCTAAAGTGATATCGACATTAATAATATTACTCTCTTCTAAAATCTGATTTTCACTTGGAATACCGTGGCAAATGACTTCATTAACAGATGTATTGAGCGAGTATTGATAACCATATTGCCCTTTACTCGCCGGTCGAGCATTGAGCTCTTCAACAATGTAACGCTCGACAAAATCATTAATGGCCATGGTCGACACGCCCGCATTAACAAACGAATCAAGCTCCTTAAAAACCTGCGCTAATAACTTTCCTGCATGGCGCATCAACTCTATTTGCGCAGCATCTTTAATAATGACGTCACTCATAGGTTGCTCTTTTCATGATGTGATAAAGAATGTAAATCGACCTTGGCAAGCTCTTGCTGAATTAGCTCATTAAAGGTGAGGTGCGGATTGAGCTCGGCTAACATGCCCATTTTGGCCCAAAATTCTGCTTGTGCGTTAATCGAACGCGCCATCACAGTACTGGCTTTTCTAATTTCTTGATGGAGTTGGTCGGAAACTTTAATGATACCCATAAATACGCTTTATATATAAAACACACGCAAAGTATATACGCATTAAAACTAAACACAAAAAAAGCGGCTTTAATAAGCCGCTTTTACCCTCTTCACTTAAGAAATTTAGCGATTCATGATGGTATGATCTTTCACATAAAGGTCTGATTTATCAGCTTTACGCCAAGTATGAAGTAAGTACTCTTCCAAGCCTTCAGCTTCATTGTCAGTGGTCGTTGTAAGCGTAATGGTAAAGCCAGCGGTACCCTTTACAACCTGTACAGCTGCAACTGCTGATGCATCAACATTTGTTTGCTTTGCTTGGTCATCCCACGTTTCGATATCAACCAGTGTCGAGTAATCAACACCTTTCACTGTGTGTCTGTCGACAAACTCAAAGTAGAAAGTACCCGAGCAGCTCGCTTCTTTTTCAAAACCAGCGTAGTACTCCATTTGTCCACCTTCTTTGGTGTATGAACGGCCTTCATCAACTGATAGCGCAGTAATAAACTTCATCGCTGGCACTTCATCTTCTGATGAGCAGCTATCTCCACTGCCTGTGCCTGGATTACCAGAGCCTGGGTTACCTGCATCAGGATCACCTGTACCTGGGTTATCATCCGCATCGGTATCCGCATTGTTTTCAATCGAGTGATCTTTGTATTTCACATCTGATTGATCCGATTTGCTCCATACTGACAAGGTAAATACTTCGTTTTGCTCTTTTTGAGTATCCGCTAAGGTCTTCACACGTACAATAAAGCCTTCATCACCTTCTTTGACTGCATACGTAGCAGAACCAGAAGCGACACTGACATTATCCAGCCACTGCGAATCACTTAAAGAAGAGACAGAAACACGCTCAGAATAATCAATGCCTTGAGTGGTCTCAATATCATTCAGATTAAATTGATAGTTGCCATTACATTGAGCTGGACCATTAAATCCAACCTCAAACTGCATTTCTCCACCTTCATAAGTGAATGCTTTTGAATCTTGAGTGTATTCACCATTAAAGATTGATAAAGCCGTAATAAAGGAAACTCGTGGCATGTCACACACAGTCCCACCGCCGTTATTACCACCACCATTACCGCCACCAGCTGGCTTATCAACGATAGTTAATAATGCGGTTTTAGTTACATCTGGTGCATGACTAAATGCAACAGCTAAACGGAAGTTTTCATCACCTTCATTATCAGCATCAGTGATACTCGCCACTTTAATCAGGGCTGAAGTCACGCCTTTAGGAACAGTCACAGAACCAGCTTTTGCATCCATATTTGACTGCCAAGTTTGACCATCGTCAAAAGAAACAGATACTTTTGATGAAAAATCAACATCGATATCCGCAGTATTTGACGCTAAATCAATCGTTAATACAGCTTCTTCTTCACCAGTCAATGTGACCTTAGCAATCAGTGCATCACCTTCAACTTGACGATCAGCGATTGCTTCGATTGCCAAGATGGATGGCATCGTTGGCTCAACAGGATCGACAACATCCGTATCACATGTCTGTCCGGCATAATCACGCAGTGCTAAATCATTAATTGCATAATCAACGGTTGCAATCACTACTGGCTGATCTTGTAACTGATTTGGATTAACTTTAAAAATGGTTGTTTGCGATGTTGCTGCATTAATTTTAGAAATTAATAAATGGCCATCGGCACCCACTTCAGCACCCGTTGCACCATCAACGCCATGCTTGCCAATCACAGTGGCTTTTTTGTTTTCTAAATCAGCAAGAACTAAATGCTGCTTAGTAACAATGTGTAAGTCATCATTAATAAAGACTAAATCACCCATGCCGAATGTAATTGACTCGTCATTCGCAGCAAGTTGGATCGTACTGATCACAGCGCCGTTTGTAGGATTGATTTCAACTATATTGCGACCACTTGAGGCAAATAAGCGCGTGCTGTCTGGACTAAATACTAAACGATATCCACCACCGATCGTTGCCAACTCAACATCAGCACCAGTTTGCATATCAACATAAGCCACTTTAGGTGCAAGTGAGCCATTGGTTTTAGTGATGTAATAAAGACGATCATTAATAGCATCATACGCTACAGCATCTGATTTATGGTTGGGTGCATCAAAATCAAATGGTTGATTTACAATACCTTTCTCCAAATCAACGTAAACCATTGGTTTACCATCACGTCCGCTAACACCATACAGCCCGTTGCATGCTAGAGGTTTAGTTGTACCGCCGCCAGTATCACCACCGCCAGTGTCACCACCGCCTGTATCACCGCCGCCTGTATCACCGCCGCCTGTATCACCGCCGCCTGTATCACCGCCGCCTGTGTCACCGCCGCCTGTATCACCGCCGCCAGTATCACCGTCGTCCGAGTCATCATCGTCGTCTGAATCATCGTCATCATCTAACGATAAATCACCGCTAAACACACCGCCTTTAAGCGTTAGCTGTGCACCTGGGCCACCTTGCGCCACTAAACTATTGGCAATGATTGCCATATAGGCATTACCTGAAGATGACTCGATATCTGCATTTGGCGCTAAAACAACTCCTAAAATGTCGATAAAACTAGTGATGTTCAACGTTGTTGCTTCAGCAAAATTGAAAACGGTTTTTGCTGAATGAAAACCATGCAAACCACCACTCAACTGTGGGTGCTCACCTTTAAAATTGACCACAACTGTAGTGTCTTGATCAACACCTTCAAGATAAATAGAGCGGATATTTGCAAGATCAAACGGCTTTCCTGATTCATCTTGACCATTGATGGTAAAAACTTGAATATCATCATCCGTTTTTGAAGCTGTTAACACTAACTCAGCACTGGATTTTAAAGTCACTGTGCCTGTGCTGTCTTTTTTGTTTAACTCTAGGCTTAATTCTGTCGCATCTTCTTTGGCATCGTCAAAATCAAATGGCAGATCATCTGCAGAAACGTTCTCAAATTTCTGTTTTGTACCACCTAGCACATAGTTTTTTGCCAAATCGACCGTCTTACCCGCATAAATATTACCGAATACCGAACTTTCGCCAAAAACAACATTATTACCCGCAACAAGTGCTTCAGTTGTAGTCACTTTTCCTGAAGATAATGAGTACCCGCCATTACTTTGTGCTACACCATAACGATTATTAAAGCTCGGATTATCATAATCTATATAGATATTATTACCTGCTGCAATGGCGCCATTTCCAGAACCAGAGCGAGCAATAAAATCTTGCCACACCATGACTGAATAGCCATTTGATAAAAGCCCAATGTCAGCGCTGTCACTTGCGGTAGCATGCATGCTGCCTGTAGCAGCTGCAACAGCTCCCGCTATTAATGCTAATTTATGTTTAAACATAATTTCCCTCGTAGAATAGGAGCGCAATTTTACAGAATTGAATAATTTTAATCCAATTTTTTTACACAGATTGCGTTAAAGGCATTAACGTAATCTGTGACACTATTTAGTGTAATGAGATAGGGACTTTAAAAGTATTACCCGATATTACTGCGCGCTAAAGACTCTTTTAATCAAAGCGTTGATGTGGCGATAACTCCCAATACTCCCAACTTTCAAGCTGATGCTTTTTGGCCAATTCAATGGCTTGCTGATGATGAGTTTTCGCGAGATCTATTTGCGATAATGCTTGATAACTTAAACTTAATTGGTAATGCCATTTAGGGTGTGCTTTTCCTATTTTTTCTGCGCTCAAGAGTAAATCTCGCGCTTGTTCTGGTTGCTGTTTTTTATTAAACCCTAAAGCAAAATTGATCAGCACCTCTAAATATGAATCTGGGTAATGAGTGTTTACCCACGTAAGGGCTGTTGGGATCTGTGCACTTTGCTTTGATGCAAAAAAATACTTACTCAAGGTGTAACTTTGTAACCAACCAAAGTGAAATCCACTCCACAGCTTTGACCTATTCGCAAATTCATCAAGCACTGCTTGATAATCTTTTAACGCCATCATCTGGTCTAAATCGATAAAGTAATTAGGCATTAAAAAAACCAAACCATCATACAAAGCTGGCAAAGCGGTACTGTAATGCGTTTCATCGGGGTACTGTTTAAACTGCCAACGAGCCGTTTTGGCAGCTTTGTTTTTGAATACATCAACCACGGGTTTTATTCCCATGCCTTTTTCATTTGCCAAAGAGATAAATAACGGCCCTTGCCCCACTCCTTTTTCACTTAAATAAGTGCTTAGGGTTGATTTAAACCCATATTCGTCAAACCATAGGCTCGGACTAAACGCGAGAAAAGCATTAAATAGCGGCTCAGGTGCTATGTATTGCTGCATCACAAACAATCCACCTAACGAGTACCCTGCTAACGCCCTTTGGCTACCGATCCGATATTGTTGTTCGATTAACGGTATCAACTCTTCTTTTAAGTAACGTTCAAATAACACAACGCCACCAAAGTCATTGCCTTCAGATTCACTTGTCCAAGTATTACTTTTTAGATAATCCGCATTACCCTGATTTGCCACACCAATCACAATCATGGGCGCTATTTTTCCTATGCGAGCTAAATTATGCACCGTGGCTGAAACATGCTGAAATTGAAAATCGCCATCAATAACAAACAACACCGGATAATCACGCTGATTAAGCGAGTACTGCTCTGGCAATGCCACCATAAATCGACGCTCTTCTTTGAAAAGTGCAGATTGATGAGTGATCATTTCCCCCGTCACAATCGGAGTCTGTGTCAGAGTGTTTGCCGTACAAAATGCACAAAATAAACAACCTAAAGTGAATATAAATAAACGCATTGCCATTCCTTTTCAATCAAAGCCCGTTCACTGTAGCATAAGATCTTATCCAACTAGTTAATAGCCCTACTAACGAATTGATTTAATTTATATAAAAATTACAAAACTCTCCAGCCGGAGAGTTTCAAGGCAAGGCAAATTTACACATCAACAACGCATCTAGACCCGTTAAATTCATGGGAGTGATCGCTAAACAGTGCCTCTATCAGATTACTAAGCGCAACCCTTAGATTACTGTGATTGCTTGACTTGTAAAATGAATGGCCTCATCGCTCAATTGATAACGTTTTAAATAAGCAACAAGACTCGAAAAGGTCGCAGTCTGAATTTGTCGTGGGTGATCAGCTGTACTGACTTCATCTAACAGCAGTGCGCCAAACATCAATTTCAATGGATTTGTCTTAATAACCTGTGGCTTAAAATACGCAAGGGCGTTTTGTTTCAGTTTGCTCGACTCAGTCGTGTGATAAATTGCCGCATTAAGCATATCTAAAGTGAATTCTGTGCAATTTTGAAATTGATTATTAAATGGATTAGCAATGACTGAATAATTCGGGTTATGTAACTTTCGATGTTGGCCGCTGGCGACTAACTCAATTAATTGCTGCTGCAATTGTGGCGTTGGGATTAAAATACCCGCTTTTAATTGCTGCGCTCCCCAAAAGAAATCAACCGGGTAATCAATTACAAGCTCACTTTGCGCACTATTTTCTGCTTGTTGATATAAATTATGAATGGCATAACCTTGCTCGACCGCGCCATCAGCGAGTGTGATATCAGAGTAAATAGCCACCGCGGTATGTGTATAGGATACACCTTTTGGTAATGAACTTGCTGGGCGCCCAACTCGGGCAATGATAAATGCTCGCGCACCCTGTTTTGCAGCATAATATTCTACATCTTTTGCAAATGCGCTTATTTGCTCAGCTGAAAAATGAGCGCTTTGCTTAGCTGTGCTGCCTGCAAATACTGCCGGCGATATTAAGATCGCCAGCAGTATTACCCATTTAGAAACAAAGTCATTAAGCTTCATTAGGTGATGTGTCCTTGTTAATCAACATCTGTTTATTGGGTGGTAAATCAGCCGTAAGCGCTTTGTCAGTAATTACCAAAGGTTTTTTGCTCACTGTCGCATCTAAGACTCGCTGAGCACCAGCAACACTGGCACTCCCAACAGCCATAGCGGATCCGCCCACTACGATGACAGGGACGGCAACCGCAACACTTGCTACTTTACCAACCGATTGCGCGCCTTTACTCACGGCCAATGCTAAGTGTTTACTTGCTTTAGCACTGTGGGTCATCGCCTCTGATGAAAACACATTCCCTGACAATAAAACATTTGTTAATACCATGATTGAAATAACTTTTTTCATAATGAATCCTTAATTGTTTAAAGCGTCATTACAATAAATGATTCCGATGTTATGTAAATCACGTCAGACTTTGTTTACTTAACAGAAACTTAAAGTATAGTAATTCAATACTTTAAGTTTCTGTTAAACCTATGAGTCAAATCAAACACGTTAATCAAACACTAAAACGCTTGCTTAAGCAGCATCAGCTTACTTATAAAGATGTCGCACAAGCCTTAAACATGAGTGAAGCCAATATTAAGCGTATTTTTGCCACGCAAAGTTTTACGTTAGAGCGATTAGAGGAAATTTGTCAGCTCATTCACATCAATTTATCTGACTTGTTTTTACTTGCTGAAAAACAAACCGAGCAACTCACGCAATTAACCTTAGAGCAAGAGCAAGAACTAATTGACGATCCTAAGCTATTTTTGGTCGCGGTGTGCGTGCGTGATGGCTGGCAATTTGATGAAATTATTCGCCAATATCAAATCAGTCAGCATGAGTGCATTCAATTGCTTGCCAAGCTTGATAAATTAAAAATGATCGATTTATTGCCAAACAATCATTATAAACTGCGTATTGCACAAGATTTTCGTTGGATCCCTAGCGGCCCGTTAGCCAAGTTTATGGAACGCGAAGTGATCAGCACATTTATGGCCGATAAGTTTGATCAGCCTAATTGTTTTCGTTTTTATTTACGCGGGAGTTACTCTTCAAGTTCACTCGCCATTATTGAACGTAAGCTCAACCAATTAACGAAAGAAGTGGCATTACTCAATCAAGAAGATGCACAGTTGCCTTTAGCAAAACGCCAACATGTTGGTTTACTCATGGCAATGCGACCTTGGCAAATCTCTTTTTTTGAGCAATTAAAGCGAACTCAACCCGATTAAACACAGGATGTTATTGATATGAAACACACCATAAAATGCATGCTTACTGCATTGACTCTGTTACTCGCAGCCAATGTGCATGCCGAGCAAGACCCTTATAATTGTCTAACGATAAACCAAGACTTTAACCATATTATCCAAGCTAAAAAACATGGTTTATATCGAGAAGCGATGCAGTCGAGTTCAGCGCAGTACCAGTTTGATCAGACCCTCGCATTTAGTGAATACCTCAATATAAGCAAAGCACTCATCGAAGCGCGCAACCCTCACGCACAACGACCGTGCCCCATTTCTACCGCGGTGACTCAGGTGCAGCAGCGCGTCCCCCATGCTCAAGTGGTCAGTGACCTCATAGCTCCTTTTGAACTGCGCCAGCCAAATAACCATAAAGCCATTTTACTTATTCATGGCCTGACCGATTCACCCTATTTATTTCATGATTTAGCGGGGTATTTTTATCAACAAGGCTTTAATGTTCGGACCATTTTATTACCCGGACATGGTACTGCCCCAGCAGATTTAGCCAACATCAAGATGACGCAGTGGCAACAAAGCGCACGTTATGCCATTGAGCGAACGATTGCTGATTTTGAGCAAGTCTATTTAGGTGGCTTTTCGACTGGAGGCGCGCTGATTTTTGATCATTTGATGCACCAAGCTCAGGTGAGCGATAAGATTAAAGGGCTATTAATGTGGTCTCCCGCCTCACAAGCCAAAAGTGAACAAGCGTGGTTAGCCAAATACATCGCTGCCATTCCATTTGTGACATGGCTCGATAAAGACGCCGATGTGGATTTTGCCAAGTATGAATCGTTTTCATTTAATGCCGGGGCGCAAGTCTATAGCCTAATGAATCGCATCGAGGAAAAGCAATTTAACACCCTCAACCGTCATGATATCCCACTATTGCTGATTGCAAGTGAAGTCGATCAAACCATCGAGACACGTGCCAGTTTAAAATTAGCCAAATTTTGGTATCAAAATCCTGACCGACGCAGCCAAAAACAAGATAAAGTGATTTATTATGGACAACGCGACAAAGCGCAGCCGCTACTTGATACACAGCAAGCCTTAGTGATCCCAAGTTGTAAGCAAACATCACTGTGCGCGCAAGTCAAAGAGATAGCCCATACATCTCCAACCAACAGCCCAAGTAATCCTCATTATGGCGTGGATGGCGTGTATCGTAACTGTGGTCATTACTTAAGCAAACCAGATTTATACCAAGCATGTAAAACACAAGAGCAGGTGAATGTCGGTGAAACAACCGCTGATAATATTCAGGCTTTTAGTCCAATCAAACGCCTGACATTTAACCCTTACTACCCACACATGCTGGCCAGTATTGGTGAATTCATTCAATAACAAAAAAAACAGGGCGCGAACATGTCGCGCCCTATTTGATTAATCTGAACTCTGGAGCATACACCTCTGAACCTGTGCTCAGCTTAATCAGCTAAAACGAATTACAAATCGAAGTCTTGACGGAATTTAATACCAAACTCACTGCGGTCATTACTGCGCATCACGCCAACAAAACCACTTTGCTGTAATCGACCTTGGTCATACACTTCATTCAAGACATTTTCACCATAAAGTGTCACTTCCCAATCACCTTCAGGTGCTTGATACGACACATTAAAGCCTACCAATTCACGGGAATCGATCGTCTCAGATGCGTTATAAACAGATTGCCCTTGAATCTCACTGCGGTAAGAGTAATTAGCGTTCATCGCAACGGTGGCACCATTACTTAAATCAACAAAGTAAGAAGGCGCAACCATCACAGTCCATTTCGGTGTCAACGCAGGTGTATCGCCTTTACCAATACCAATTACGCCCTCATCAACATGGGTAATTTCAGCATCAAGGTAACCAATCGCACTGCGGATACTAAAGTCAGGTGTGACCGCAATGGTCGTTTCAAGCTCAAAGCCCATCGCTTCTGATTCACCCGCATTTTCAACGATAGTTACAAATCCACCACCCGCGGTTGGATCTGAAAATGGTAAAGCCAAATCAGTGTAATCTGTTTTGAAAACAGCTAGTAACATCGATACATTATCAAGAACTTGGCCTTTTAAGCCCATTTCGTAGTTAATTGCATGGGTTTCATCAAATGATACAAACTGTGCTGGCCCACCAAACGGACGCGGAGGGAACCCACCTGTTTGATAGCCCTTTTGTACTTGCCCGTACACATTCATATCATTGTCTAATTTATACGATGCATTGATATCCCAGGTAACAGCATCAAACTTGGCACTTTCAAACTTTCGTTCTGCAAAAGAAGGGAATTGAGCATCTGCTTTTTTCTCATCTTGAGAGTAACGCAAACCGCCGCCAACAGTCAGACGATCGCTCACATCATAACTGGTATTAAAATACAGCGCGTATGAGTCAGTCACTTGATTGATATCAAAGTAACCATAATCACCAAACGACGGAGTGACTCCATCATTGAGTAAACCATTGGGCGTATTCCAAGGGCTAAACACAAAAGGTCCAGAGCGGGTGTAACCATCTTCGTTGAAGTAATAAAGTCCAGAAACAAAGTCCATATTTTCATACGTGGCATTCACTTGAATTTCAAATGAGTATTGATCTGCACCGCCTTCTTCTGGAAACTCTGACAGATTCAATGCTGAGGCATCATCATCCAAACCACCTTCATATTCAGAACTTCTAAAGCTGCTGATAAATTTTGCGGTATATACATCATTCACTTGCCAATCAGCAGTTAAAGCAGTGCCCCAACCTGAATAACCCGTCGATTCAATCCCTGCGACTGTCGTTGCCAAATCATCTGGATTACTTGGGATCATATCCGGCGTCAACAATGGGAAATCACCGTTAAATGGATTGCTTCCATCAAGTGGTTCAGTAAATTCAATCGTATAAGGTGATTGACCAGCTTCATTATCAACAGCATCGGCTGTAAATGTGAAACTCAGCGCATTATTCACCGTGAATTTAGCGGCAATACGACCACTGAGCTCTTCTTCTTCACCGATTTCTTTTTCAGGATTTGCAAGGTTGATTGCTTTACCCACACCATCACGTTTTTTATACGAACCACTGGCAGAAAAACTAACGCTCTCACTCACTTCGCTATTTAAATAAACATCACCCGCAACACGCCCACGGCTTCCCGCTTTGGCGTTAACAGTCACGATATTATCGCTACCAGGCTGCTTAGTAATTATATTCACAGCGCCACCTAAGGTGTTGCGACCATACAAGGTACCTTGAGGGCCACGTAATACTTCAACACGCTCGACGTTTGGTAATGATAAGTTTGCGCCCATTTGGCGACCTAGATACACACCATCTAAATAAACCCCAACACCTGGATCGGTGGTAATAATATGATCTTGCAAACCAATACCACGAATAAAGACCGAAGCATGAGCAGCATTACCTACGCCATAACGAGTAATATTCAGATTAGGAACATATTTTCCTATATCATCAAGGTTGCTCATATTGGCACTATCAATTAAACCCGCACCAATTGATGAAATCGCCGTAGGTGATTCAAACAGACTTTCAGTGCGTTTACGCGCTGTCACTTCTATTTTCTCAAAACTGTTTTTATCAGCAGTGCTTGCTTCGGTTGTCTCTGCAACTGCATGACCAGATAAACTTAAGCAAACAGCAAGATTTAGAACGGATAATTTTGCAGTAAAACGATGTTGTGATTTCAAACTCTTCTCCAAAGGATTGCGTCTGTGAGGGGGAGGTTGACTGTGTGGATAAAACACCCTACCAGTAAAACCTAGACATAAAAAAAGACGCTGCTTAGCAACATCTCTCCTCTGGAAGGATAATATAACGCATTGCAAGTATTTTATGAAAACAAAAATCAGTAATTATTTCACTAAACTCAACAGTAACATAAAAAGTCCTTACTTAAGTGAGGTTTCACCCGCGCAAAACATGCAGCACTTGCTCAATCAGTACCGAGAATAAAACCACGTACTCGCTTCATTCATGCAATCAATCCTTCAACATAAAAACCATCAATAGAGCCTTTATACTAGGGGTTGTTGATCTTTCGTGGTTTAATTTTGTTCGAGATAAAAGCGTTTTTATCACGGCGAGCAGTGTGTAGCCTAGTCATTCTAAGCAAATACTGCTCAACAAAGAGAAATACGCTTTTAGCCGAACCCTTCGGGCAGCGTTTGTTGGGTATTTCTACTGCGTTATCGCTTTTTCGTGTAGCTCGCTACACCACAAAAGCGCTGCCTTGTATAAATACCCAACAATTCGCTGCAAAAATCATCACGAAAGATCAACAACCCCTAAACCAAATAAAAACTATTAAATTCAATCACTCAAATACTTTATTTTTACTATAAAAATAATTCATTATTGTGCTGATTTATTTGCTTTCCATTTTTATTTTTTTTTGTCATATTTCTCCTCCTAAATCATATTTTTGATGCAAAAAACACCAATTAGCTTCTACATTAAGCTAGCATCAACATTTACAGGAGCTATGCCATGTTTCACTCTTTATTCAAAACGGGAGCCGTGTTTGTTGCGTTATCGGCCTGTTTATCACTCAGCAATGCGGTTGTTGCCAATGAGCAACAGACTCTGCACCTTTACAATTGGTCTGATTACATTGCGCCTGATACAGTAGCGAATTTTGAAAAAGAAACTGGCATTAAGGTCACTTATGATGTGTATGATTCTAATGAAATTTTAGAAACAAAGCTGTTTGCAGGAAACAGCGGCTATGATTTAGTGTTTCCAACCTCACGCCCATTTGCCGGACGCCATATTAAAGCCGGTATTTATCAACCTCTTGATAAATCACTGCTAACCAATTTAGCCAATATCGACCCGATTATTTTAAATTCATTAGTTGACTTAGATACCAATAATACCCACTTGGTCCCGTATTTATGGGGCACGACAGGAGTGGGGATTAATGTGAAAAAAGTCAGAGAAATTTTAGGCAATGACATGCCACTCGATACGTGGCAACTGCTTTTCAACCCTGAAATAGTGTCTAAATTAGCAAGTTGTGGGGTCTCTTTGATGGACGACCCAACCGAAGTGTTCACGGCAGTGCGAATTTTTAACGGCAATGATCCATCTGATTTTAGTAAAAAAGCCACCGAGCGTGCGGCCGAGACGATCAAAGCAATTCGCCCACATATTAAATATTTCCATAGCTCTCAGTACATCAATGACTTAGCAAATGGTGATAGTTGTGTGGCTCATGGTTACTCAGGCGATGTATTACAAGCAAAAGCACGTGCAGAAGAAGCAAACAATGGCGTTGAAATTATTTATTTAGCCCCAGCAGAAGGCGCTGTTGTCTGGACTGATGTAATGGCAATTCCCAAAGACGCTAAAAATGTTGCGGCAGCTCATCAATTTATTAACTTTATGATGCGCCCGAAAGAAATCGCACAAGTGACTAACTATGTTTCTTATGCCAATGCAAACAACCAAGCTGACTCATTTGTGGATCCAAAAATCACAGCCGATCCTGGGATTTATCCGCCGAAAGCGACACTTGAAAAGTTAGTGATCTTACATAGCCCGTCAGACAAAGAGAGCCGTACTCTTAATCGTCTATGGACACGCCTAAAAACCAACATGTAATTTTTCGGTTAATTATCTACACTCATTTATTTCGGCGCTCAGCGCCGAAACATTTTATTTTTTCATAAAGGTACGCATGCCAATGACTCAAACTGAGCCTGTTGACGTCCCCATCGTTCAAATACAAAACCTAACTAAAAATTTTGGCGCCACTTACGCGGTTGATAACATTAACCTTGAGATCCACCAAGGGGAATTTTTCTCGTTATTAGGTGCCTCAGGATGTGGAAAAACCACTCTACTGCGTATGCTTGCAGGCTTTGAAACCCCAAGCAGCGGCCGGATTATCATCGATGGCCAAGATGTGACGGATTTACCGCCCTACGAGCGCCCAGTGAACATGATGTTTCAATCGTACGCCTTATTTCCTCACATGACAGTGGCTGACAATATTGCTTATGGATTAAAACAAGAAAAAATGTCTCGCCAAGCCCGTAAAGAGCGAGTCAATGAAATGATGGCCTTGGTGCAAATTAGCAAATTTGCCAACCGTAAACCCGATCAACTCTCAGGCGGGCAACGCCAACGGGTCGCTTTGGCTCGCTCATTAGCAAAACACCCTAAAATATTATTGCTCGATGAGCCCCTTGGTGCGCTAGATAAAAAACTGCGTGAAGAAACACAATTTGAATTAGTGAATATTCAAGAACGTCTTAAAACGACCTTTATTGTTGTCACTCATGATCAAGAAGAAGCCATGACCATGTCGACACGTATTGCACTGATGCACGAAGGACGCATTGAGCAACTCGATACACCACGACGTATGTATGAATTTCCATCTTCTGTGTATGCGGCTAAATTTATCGGCTTAGCCAATATCACGCACGGTGTGGTGATCTCACAAGAAGAAGACATAGTGACCATTCACAGTGATGATTTAGGCACTGAGATTCAGGTTAGTCATGGCCAACCTCTTGTAGCTGGCATGGAAGTCAGTGTGGTTGTCAGACCTGAGAAAATTAAAGTACACCAAGGTGAAACCGACTCGCCCAATGCAGTGACGGGTGTAATTAAAGAAATTGCGTACTTGGGGGATGTCTCGATTTACCATGCGCAGCTCGAGAGCGGCAAACGAATCAAATTTACGCAATCGAACATTCAACCTCTCGCTGAGCAACCGTTTACTTGGGATCAAACTGTCTCGCTAAATTGGTCTCCATACAGCTGTGGGATTTTAACGCAATGATGCCTCAGTTAAGACTCAAGCTGCGTAGTCAAACAATCATTACCGCTATTCCGACGTTTTGGCTAACGTTGTTTTTTGTGCTGCCCTTTTTGTTTGTGCTTAAAATTAGCTTATCGGAAGCAGCCTTAGCCCAACCGCCTTATCTTGACTTAGTTCGAGATGTCGAAGATGGCTTAGTGACCCTTAAAATTAACTTTGCCAACTACCTGTTATTACTTGAAGACTCACTGTATTTCAGCGCTTTGCTCGGCTCACTAAAAGTCGCTTTTATTTCGACAATATTATGTATTTTAGTTGGCTTTCCAATGGCGTATGCTATTGCCACAGCCGACAAAAAGTGGCGTATGCCGTTAATGATGCTGATTATCTTACCTTTTTGGACCTCATTTTTAATTCGTGTGTATGCATGGATTGGGATTTTAAAAAGCAATGGTGTCATCAATAACACTTTAATCTCGCTAGGCATTATTGACCAACCACTGGAGATACTTCATACCCCTACTGCTGTTTATATCGGCATTGTGTATAGCTATTTGCCGTTTTTTATACTGCCACTGTATGCAACCTTAGTGAAACTCGACCGTTCATTACTTGAAGCCGCAGCGGATCTGGGCGCCAAACCCATCACGCAGTTTTTCACTATTACTTTACCGCAATCTGTGCCAGGCATTTTAGCCGGCTCTATGTTGGTCTTTATTCCTGTTATGGGCGAATTTGTTATTCCTGACTTACTGGGCGGGCCTGATACATTAATGCTCGGCAAGCTGATGTGGATTGAATTTTTCAATAATAAAGATTGGCCAGTTGCCTCGGCTTTAACCACGGTATTACTGATTGCACTGATTATTCCATTCATTTTTATGCAAAATTATGAACGCAAAGTGGTGGACGATATTTAAATGAAAAAAACAAAATTACTCTCGATTATCGTGCTGTTAATTGGTTTTGCATTTTTATATGCACCGATTTTTAGCCTGATTATTTATTCATTTAACGAAAGCCGTTTAGTGACGGTTTGGGCTGGGTTTAGTACCAAATGGTACGTCGAGTTATTAAATAACGAACCTTTACTGAGCGCTGCTTGGCTGAGTATTAAAATTGCGTTTTTTAATGCTTGGCTCGCGGTCGTGCTTGGCACATTCGCTGCGATTGCCTTAGTGCGTTTTCCTAAATCAAAACGAAAACAAACCCTTGAAGTTATGACCACAGCGCCATTAGTGATGCCCGAAATTATTATCGGCTTATCAATGTTACTGCTCTTTGTGGCACTCAAAGATATGTTTGGCTGGCCAGAAAATCGCGGCATGTTAACCATAGTCTTAGCACACAGTACGTTTTCGATGGCCTATGTCACTGTCATTGTGCGAAGCCGTCTGAAAAATATGGATCGCTCTTTTGAAGAAGCGGCATTGGACTTAGGTGCAAAACCCCTTAAGGTCTTTTTTACCATTACACTGCCACTCATAGCTCCCGCCCTTGCTGCTGGCTGGTTATTGGCATTCACCTTATCGATGGACGATTTAGTGGTGGCTAATTTTGTTTCAGGCCCAGGTGCAACCACGTTACCTATGGTGGTGTATTCCAGTGTTCGCTTAGGTGTCAGCCCACAAATCAACGCTTTAGCGACGATTATAATTGCTGTCGTGAGTTTTGCCGTTTTAGTATCTGGCATCATTATGTATAAAAAAGAACAAGCTCAACTCAAGCGCCACATTTAATCTCTTCACGCCCAGTGCCACCACTGGGCAATCTGCGCACCTAAATGGCACGTTTGCAAAAGACCGTCATTCGTCGTCGCCCAAACTTAATTAACAAATAACCTCCCTTATTATCCTCTTCTTTACTTGAAATTGAGTTATGAGTCAAAGCTGGTAAACTCAATTTTTTTCTTGTTGAAACAACTA
The DNA here is from genome assembly GCF_014925405.1 of Pseudoalteromonas ulvae UL12. Taxonomy (NCBI): domain Bacteria; kingdom Pseudomonadati; phylum Pseudomonadota; class Gammaproteobacteria; order Alteromonadales; family Pseudoalteromonadaceae; genus Pseudoalteromonas; species Pseudoalteromonas ulvae. The sequence goes on along the minus strand of NZ_AQHJ01000029.1, from coordinate 209,412 downwards.
TATGTACCCAACCTGCAACAGCATACAGTTCGTACTTGTAGGCATGCAATAATGGCTAAGTTTTCACTCTATTTAGCCAATAGCATGGTGATCTGCTTGTTACTCGGTGCATGGTTCAATCTGATCCCACATCTGATCACAACCTTATATTTATTTTTAAGCGGGGTGACGTTTATCGTTTATTGGCTTGATAAACATAAAGCCAAAAATGGTGATTGGCGCACACCAGAAAGCACCTTACATCTTTTTGCTCTTTGTGGAGGGTGGCCAGGTGCGATTTGGGCGCAGCAACTTCTTCGTCACAAATCAACTAAACGTCCATTTCGCAATGTGTTTTGGTTAACCGTGATCGGGAATCTAGCCTTATTAACGTGTTTATTTTCGTCGTTTTTGCAGCCTATTTTACGCGGGCTTGAAAAGCTGAACTTATCGTAACGCTCAGTGTTGCAATCATAAAGGTGGGAATAAAAATCACCATAGCACCATTGAGTCTATACTCAATCCATCACCCTTTTACGAGGGCAGTTGATCTTTCGTGATTTTTTGCAGCAAATGGTTGGGCATTTATACAAAGCAGCGTGTTTGAGGTGTAACTGACTACATGAAAAAACGCTAACGTAGTAAAAATTCCCCACAAATGTGGCGCAAAGGATTTAACTAACAGCACTTTTAAATAGAAAACAATTCAACCATGAACATTTTACCCCCCTAAGCGATAGTAATTAAAATTATGAGTTTTTGGTCAACAAAACGCACATTATATTTACTACTCGGTGTCACCGTACTGAGCATGACTTGCTTTATGTATGCTCTTTACGCCAAGCACACACACATGTTAACCATACTCTCAGCCACGAAAAATACAGAAGCATTGACTCACTCTTTACTCTTGCTTCGTCGTCACGAAAAAGACTTCATGTTGCGCCACAAAAAACATTATCTTTCTGAACACCAAACCATAGTGAAGGAGATGCAAAGCACTATTTCTCAATTAAAAGCGCAGTTAGCAGAACTTGATGTCACCTACACCAAGCTCAATACTATTTTGAATTCAATACAAGAGTACCAAGTAGCTTTTGCGCATTTCGCTCAACTTCATCAGCAAAAATACACCCTCATGCAGGATATCGAAGCACAGTCTGCACTTATCTCAAACGCATTAGCTGACGCACCTTTATCCTTGATTATTTTCCACACTCTCAGTCAGGAAATTCATCAAGCGTTGCTGCTGCCACGTTTTGATGCAAAAGAAAATGTCACTCATTTTGAGCATAAAAAAGCCGCGTTAATTGCTATTTTGACACCTGCTCAACATCGCCTTTTTGAGCAATATGAAACCCTAATTTATCAATTGTTTACTCTTGAAGTAAAACTCGGCAGTAATGAAAACAAAGGCGCAGAAGGGCAACTCAGAACAAGCGTTCATTTCAGTGAACAACAAATTACCCAGTTATCACTATCGGTTCGCCAAGAAACCGAGACTCAACTGCGCCAATCTGGATATGTCATGCTGCTCAGCCTGACCATCATGCACTGCATTCTCATCTCCTTATTAGTGTTTTTAATAACAAGACAGCAGCCAAAAACCTAGCAGCACATATAAAAACTCGTTATCACTGTTGATTGTTCACACATGTATCGTTTAGTGCGGCTTGCCCTTGTTTCAACACTACTTGCGATAAAGCTTTGAATGCCCCTCGTAGTAACGACCAGCGATGCCAATACAAGGTTCGAGTTAATGTTTTGTCGGGTAATAAGTTAATCAGTTTCCCCTGTGCGAGCTCTGTTTGAATTTGTAATTGCGGGATCAAACAATAAGCTAATCCTTGAGTCGCAAATGCGACAAACGCTTCAGACGAACGCACCGTATGACAAGGGTACCCTCCGCCTTTGAGGCCAAAATGTTGCTCTATATAGTTAATATGCATATCGTCTTTTTGATCAAACGCCACAGCGGGGGCATGTTTTAAACTGTCTGAATCAATCCCATTTGAGAAATAACGACGTTGAAACGGCTTAGATGCTACGAGGATATATGTCATGTCTCCTAATTTATCCACGCTGCATCCTGACAGTGCCTTTTCAACTGTGCTAATCGCAGCAAATGCTTCGCCTTTTTTGACAAAATTCAATGTTCTATTTTCATCAGCAATTAAAAAATTAACTGATAAATTATAGTCATGGCTAATTTCTCCAATCGCACTAATCAACCAAGTCGCCAAACTATCTGCGTTACTCGCCAAGTTGACTTGAATATTCTCACTGGCTCCTTGTGCATTGATTTGCGGCATGATTGCTTGTTCTAATTGCGAAACTTGCTGGTAATGGGCCAGTAACTTCATTCCTAAAGGCGTCGGTTCTATGGGCTGGGAACGAATCAGCACGGGCTGACCCAATGTTTGCTCTAGTAGCTTGATTCGCTGAGAGACTGCGGACTGAGTTAGACATAATTCCACCGCCGCTTTTTCAAAACTTTGTTGGGCAATAACCACATTCAAAGCATGCAGTAATTTATAATCAAACATATACACCACATAAATAAATTTAATTAACTATTATAATAATTAATTTTATTTATAAAGAAAGCCGAGATACATTGCTCTGCCATCTATCTGGAGCACACTATGTTGACCACTTCTTTATTCATCCCTCTTTTTCAGGGGCTTTTTCTCGGCGCAAGCATGATCTTGCCTTTGGGAGCGCAGAACTCACATATTCTTCGCCAAGGTTTGATGAGAAACCATCATTTTAGTGCAGCAACCATTTGCATGCTTTGTGATGTAATGCTGATTGGCATCGGTGTATTTGGCGGGGCGGCGCTGTTAGCCACATCTCCAGTTTTATTAACATTGATAACGTGGGCTGGGATTGTTTTTTTATTGGTTTATGGGGGGTTATCATGTCGCAGTGCTTGGCAAAATAATTACCAACACTCACAAGCAAACAATCAAGGCTCGCTCACTCAAACTCGCTTTCTTGTGATCAGCACCACCCTTGCAGTGACACTGCTTAATCCGCATGTTTATCTCGATACCGTGGTTATTTTAGGCAGTGTCGGTGGGCAATTTGATGGTACAGAAAAAATAGCCTTTGCATTTGGCACTATGTTGGCATCAATTATTTGGTTTTATAGTTTAGCTGCGGCAGCTGCCAAACTCTCTCCTTGGTTAAGTCAGCCTAAAATACGCCAAATTATTGATATATTAGTGGCAATCGTCATGTTCCTCATTGCCCTGTCGTTATTCAAAACACTCTATTAAGCTGATTATTTATCAAGTCGGCTGGTGTATGCGCTGACCTCAAGTATAACAGGTAGCTCATACACTAGGTCGCGTGTTAATTTGCAGTTGTGTTTATTCGCTATACGCTTTGATAAATCGGTCTACACAATCTTCTAAATACGCTTGCGTCGGCACATCATTGGCTTTTACAACACCCAGTGCATGGCGCATTTTCCAGTCCCCTTGCACCATACCTAGCAACTGAAACGTAGCAAATTGCGGATTATCAACACGCAGCAATTTTTTTTCATCTAACTCAGCCAGACAAGCTTCTATTTGCTCGAGTACAATACGCGGGGCCGCTTCAAAAAAAAGCGCTCCCAACTCGGGATAATCTTCTTTATGAACAACGCAGATATCAAACACCCGCAGCGCTTCGGGCGAAAATACCAGCCCAACAAAACTGGTTACTATCCGCAGTAAATTTTGCGACACTGTTTGCTCACTGCGATACATTTCTTTACGCAGATTTGAAGATGAGCAATGCGCGGTAATCGTTTCAACAAATAAGTTATTTTTATCTTGAAAGTGACTGTAAACCGTTTGCTTTGACACCCCAGCTAATTTCGCCACTTGATCCATGCTGGTATGAATAAATCCTTTTTCCATAAACAACGTCGTAGCTGCCACAATAATTTGTTGCCGCTTTTGCTCTGAACGGCTCAAAGTAGTTATTTCCATCATCACCCCAAATCAAACTAGACAGTCTAGTTTGATTGATTTATATTCACTAAAACTAGACTTGAGAGTCTAGTTTTAGCTTACACTTTGTCAACAGCGCAAATTAAACACTGTTTTACACCATAAAAACAACCTTAACCTTGCTTGAGTTGACCAATAGACTTAAATTGCAAAACAAGATGGATACCCCAATGTTCAAGCATCTCCTTAGTTTCACGTTGTTAATTCTCCCTTTTTGTAATCAAGCCGATACCCTTGTCCATGTCGCAGCTTACACAGTACAAAAAGACACTCATTACTTTCAAACCAGACAACTCACCGGGCAAGTTATTAAGCAACATGATGCCAACTTAAGCTTTGAGTTTGCGGGTAAAATTGATCAAATCCTCTTAGATCAAGGCCAATCGGTTCGCCAAGGGGATGTGATTGCACGACAAAACACTGAGTTTCTTGAAATCGAACAACAAAAACTCGCAGCTCACAAACAAAAAGCACTGGCACAACTTGCTCAGGCCGAGCTTGAAAAAAACCGCCTAAGCAAACTCGATAAACAAAATTATTCTGCCGCAGCGCAATTAGATCAGGTCAAAACCAATATTGCGGTCATCGAAGCAGAGCTTGCTGGCCTGCTTGCCAATCTCAGTGAAGTTGATTTACGCATCAAAAAAGCCCTACTCATTGCACCTTTTAATGGCATGTTAGGTCAACGCTTTGTATCTCATGGTGAAAACGTGGCTGCTGGTACGCCTATTGTGCGCTTAATTGAAGACCAACATAGTCAAGTGAGTATTGGGATCCCGCAAGCTCTTCAGTCTGCGGTCACAGACTCGATGCCGATTACGATCGCAGGACAAACTGTCAACGGTCAAGCGTTAAGTAAAGGCGCCAGTGTCAACCCTCGGACACAAACATTAACCATGCGCTTTGCGTTACCTGAATCACTCCCTGTCTTTGCAGGTCAAATAGCTAAATTAACCCTCAAACAACACCACCAGCAAGATGGATTTTGGGTGCCGATTGATGCACTAGCAGATGGTGTACGTGGGACTTGGCAGATTTATCAAATTAAAGACAATATCCTCAAGCCAATCATAGTGCAGCTTTATTATGTTGAAAATGGGTATGCTTTTATCAACGCTCCCTTAGAAAATGGCGAGCAAATTGTGGCCAATGGCATGCATAAGCTATCCGCAAATATCTCAGTGAATGTGGTTGAACTACAACCGACTAAGGTGCTGTGATGATCCGTTACTTATTTCAACATGGGCGCTTTCAAGCGCTACTTATTGCATTATTGGTCGTCAGCGGGTTGGCTGCTATCAGCAGCTTACCGCGCAGTGAAGATCCTAGAATCACCAATCGTCACGCCATTGTGAGCACCGCTTTACCTGGCGCAAGTGCTGAGCGGGTCGAAGTACAAGTCAGCGAAAAGATTGAACAACGATTGAAATCACAAGCGGCCGTCAAACATATTTCGTCTATTTCTCGCCCGGGTTTGTCGGTCATCACCATAGAATTAAAAGATGAAGTCACACAAGCTGCACCGATTTGGTCACGGATGCGAGATTTACTTTCAGATGTGCGCCCTCAATTACCCAGTAACGCCTCTGCGCCATTTTTAGATGAAGAACGCGGCTACGCCTATACCCGAATCATCGCATTGAGCAGCCCAAATGAAAGCACACCGACAGCCACTTTAAATCGCTACGGTAAAGAGTTACAAAATCGCTTACGTAATATTTCTGGGGTTGAACTGGTGCATTTTTTTGGCCTCAGTGACGAGGAAATTCGTGTCACTGTCGATCTAGATAAAGCCAGCCAAGCAGGAATTTCTTTAACACAAATTCAAGCTGCTATTGCGGGAGCAGATGCCAAAGTAGCTGCCGGCACCTTAACCAACCAGCATTCACAAATGCAAATTGAAGTATCGGGTGCATTTGATTCTGTTGCCCGTATCGGTGCAATTGTTCTTAGCTCTGAACAAGATGCCAGTCAGTACCAACTGGCGGATCTAGCCAAGATTGAGCGCACCATGGCAACACCCGTCAAAGAAATTGCACTCATTGATGGCCAACCTGGTATTTACCTTGCGATCAGAATGCTGCCAAAACTGCGTATTGATAAGTTTTCTGACACCATCAACACCGTGATTTCTCAATTTGAGTCTGATTTACCCGATCAGATTGCACTGCAAACTATTTTTGATCAACGAGGTTACACCGATGAGCGGCTTGGTGATTTGCTCGGTAACATTGCGCTTGGGTTTGTGCTGATATTAGCGGTATTACTGGTTACGTTAGGTTTTAAAGCGGCACTCATTGTTGGCACAGCGCTGCCTCTGACCGTGTTATTTACTTTAGTCAGCATGCACATGTATGGGTTGCCCATTCATCAAATGTCAGTCACTGGACTCGTGGTTGCTTTAGGTATCATGGTAGATAACGCAATTGTGATCACCGACGCAGTCCAACGTTTGCGCCAGCAAGGTGAAACAGCCTTCGCTGCGGTACAAAAAGCAGTCCAACATTTTTGGCTCCCCTTACTAGGTTCAACGCTAACCACCATTTTGGCATTTGCCCCGATAGTCTTAATGCCGGGACCGTCTGGAGAGTTTGTCGGTGGGATTGCGCTAAGTGTTATTTTTGCTTTAATCGGTTCGTATTTAATTTCTCACAGTTTGGTTGCTGTATTTGCAGGTCAATTTATTAAAAATGATGCGCGCAGTGGTCTTTTTTATAATGGCATCCATTTACCAGCTCTCAGTCGACGATTTTCGGCAACGCTTGAACTCAGCCTGAAACGGCCTTTGCTCACTATTTGCATTGTGTTTATTTTACCTGTGGCTGGGTTTATTGGCGCAGGTAAACTCACCGAGCAATTTTTCCCGCCTTCTGATCGCGATATGTTTCATATCGAAGTGCATTTTGCTCCGCAGTACAGCATTGCCGCCACCCAACAAGCGGTGACCAAGATGGATCAACATATTCGCCAATACCCTGGTATTGAAAAACTAGATTGGATGATAGGCACTAACTTTCCAAGTTTTTATTACAATATGCTGCAACGCAACCGAGGCGCGAATAATTACGCCCAAGCATTGGTGAAAGTCACAGATTTTAAACGCGCCAATCAATTGATAACCCAACTACAACAAGATCTTGACAAGTCCTTTCCTAATGCACAAACATTAGTGCGTAAACTCGAGCAAGGCCCGCCTTTTAATGCCCCCATTGAGCTGCGTATCTATGGCCCGAACCTCGACACCCTCAGTGAGCTTGGTCAGCAACTCCGTACTCAGCTGATTGCCCATCAGGCCATCACGCATACTCGTCCAACCTTATTATCCGGCTCACCTAAGCTATGGTTGCAAACAGATGAAGCAGCCCTTAATCATGCAGGGTTACGGTTAACGGATATGGCAACCCAGTTACAACAGCAATTCAATGGCACGGTAGTTGGCAGCATTATTGATAATACTGAAACCGTCCCTGTGCGTGTGCGCGTAGCCGATAGTGCACGGGATGATATGAATGCACTCTATGCGACTCAAATATCAGCTGCTCAACCTTTGCTTATTGAGTCTTTTGCCAATGCCGAATTACGCCCATCTCGCGGTTCAATTGCACGACGTGATGGTGAGCGAGTGAATGTTATTGAGGCGTACTTAATTACTGGCGTGCTGCCTCAAACGGTACTCAACGATGTTAGTGCCACACTTGCAGCATCGGACTTTGTGCTTCCTCATGGTTATCGCTTGGAAATTGGCGGTGAATCACAAAAGCGCAATGAGGCTGTCAGCAAACTGCTAGGCCAAGTCGGTATTATTGTGGTGTTGCTCATCACTGTATTGGTGATTTCTTTTAACTCATTTACAACAACAGGCCTTATTTTAATCAATGCCCTGCAAGCTGTGATGCTTGGACTCTTGAGTGTTTTTATCGGCGGTTACCCTTTTGGTTTTACGGTGATTATTGGATTGCTGGGGTTAATGGGTTTGGCGATTAATGCGGCTATTGTCATTTTATCTGAGCTTGATGCGAGCAATGCCTCAACTGATAAAACAAAAATTGTCGCGGCGGTCATGACATGCTCTCGTCATATCAGCTCAACCACAATTACCACTGTGGGTGGGTTTTTACCTTTGATTTTAGCGGGCGGCGGATTTTGGCCTCCTTTTGCTGTAGCCATTGCAGGTGGTACTGTACTCACAACCTTGCTGTCATTTTATTTTGTCCCAGCCGCCTATTTATTGCTCGCTGAACGAAAAAGAGGCCGCAAAGTGTCACCGTCTTATTCGACTGAAGAATCCATTTAAATACACGCTTACCAGCAGTCTCAATACGAGACTGCTGTAAAAACTAATAAAAAATGCTGTTTTTTTAATCTTAACTTGAATAATTACTCTAATTGATGTTTTCTATATAGGTACAAATTGCTTATCAATAGGATTCATGATGACAACAAAAACAACAAAACTGCTCACCCTTATGGCCCTTGCCAGTTGTGCAAGTGCTTTTTCACCGCTACATGCAACTGAAATGACTCAATTGCAACTAACACAGCTGACCGAACAAGCACAATATGAGAATGTCAGCGCGATTAAACGTACTTTGGCACAAAAAATAGCGGCCAATTACACTATGATTGCCCCCGCTCTGAAACAGCAACTTAGCCAATATAACTTGGTATTTAATCCCCAAGCATTACACACTTTAAGTGCCAATATTCCGCTTGAGCTCTCACAAGCCAATCAAGCATTGCATCACTTAAAAGGCTTACCCAGTCAAACAGGTGATTTATTGCAATTACGTTTAGCGCACAGCGATATGCTGGTTGAATGGCAGCAAGGGCAAGCCCCTCTGTTTGCATTTGCACCACAAGGGAATGACAAGCATTGGACACACATTGAAGCGTTTGATCAATTTGGCCAAATTCATACACTCGATGTGAATGAGCTCCCTACTCAGCCGACGTTTATTATTGAGCTAGATCAGCACAAAACTCAGCAAGCCGGCCTTGCAGTGATGAAAAATATCTTTGCAGCCAATCATAGTCAAACTGAACAGCTACAGATGACCCCACAAGGCGATGCTGAGCCCTTATCAACGAGTGTCTTAAATAAAATTCGCTTAAACAACGATCAAGAGCCTTGGATTTCAGGTAAAGCAGAAGTATATGGCATTGTCACCGGTATCGATCCGAGCCGTGATCAACCGATACTAGATGTGATTGATTTACCTTATTTAGACTATGACGGAACAGACTACCATCCCAACCAAGTGATCATCCATTGGCAACGCTACCGTTGGCAGGCTGTTGATTTACTGCTAATGGAGCAAGATGACAATACAAATTACAAAACACTGGCTTCAAAATTACTGGATATTGTAGTGCAAATAATGCGTACGATTCCTGATCCTCAAGTTCAAGGTTATGCGATTATTCCACAGTTAACCAACGAACTACTCAAAGCAATGCCTGACGGTTGGTTCACCAATGATGATGATTACGTTGATGTTTTTTATACGTTATTCGAAGGTCGGCAATATCAAGGTCACCGAGGTGCCAGCAGTAATGCAACCATCACACTCACGCCTTTAATGATCAACCCTCGATAATTAAAGAGCGCCAATCTAAAACCAAAGCAAGTATTTATTACTTTGCTTTGGTTTTCTGACAAACAACACTGGCTTATCCCATCACCCGTTAACTATAATTAGGACTTTCAAACTTCGAGATAAGCATTATTTCTATTATTCGTTTGTGTACAGTCGTCATGCTATTTTGCAGTATCAGCAGCAATGCGAATGACGCGCCAATAAAGCACCATTATCAATTTGCTTCTATTGAGTACCTATTCGAGCAAGAAGTTGGGCGGCTGGTTCTTCCGCAAATTTATTTAACGTTAGGCATCACTGTCGACATCAGCCCTCTGCCCGGCAATCGTGCACAGTATGTCGTTAACAGTGGTGAATTTGATGGCGAAATTATGAGGATCTGGAGTTATGGGGAAGAAAACCCAGATACAGTGCGGGTCCCTACTCCTTATTATTATTTAGAAACCATGGCGTTTGTTCGTTCAGACAGTCTTATTAAAGTTAACTCTGTCAGTGATTTGGCATCACTGCGCATTGGCCGAGTGCGAGGAGTCAAACATACCAATAATATCACCGAAGGCCTCACTGATATTTATGATGTTCACAGCACACAATTAATGTTTGAATTATTAGAACAAGACCGTATTGACGTTGCCCTGACAAACACGCTTGATGGCAACGTGATCATACAAAGTTACCCATTTACCAACATTAAAGCCATGGAAAAGCCACTCGCAACACTTCCTCTGTACCATTACTTACATAAAAAAAATCTGCCCTTGGTATCATTATTGGATGAAAAAATACACGAGCTGAGCGCTTCTGGCGAACTTAAAAGTATGATCACTCAGGCCGAAAATTATGTAATCAAACAATATATGAATACCAATAAACACTAAATAAGCGAACTATGAAAGCGCACATCACCTCCCTCATTCAATATTTAACAAACAAAGATTTCAGCGGGTTATTAACTCATTACCAACGCTGTGACGTACACCAACAAATTGATATTTTAGCGTTTGTTTATCAACAAAGTTTGAAGTCACTCAGCGTGTTTGAATTTTATCAACATATCGCCACTAAATTAATCCAGAGTAATGGCCTGCCTGAGCTTATCATTCAACAAATTAACACCGCTGATGCCTTAAGCTTTTTTACCCCAGCCTTACAATGTGACAGTCATTTTAGTAAAACCAATGAATTGAAAAGAAATGTCGTTCACTACTTACTCGCAGGCGACACCCCTCCCTTTAATTACCTGCGTTCATTATTGCTCTTTGAATCCAATGAACACTTAGCACAAGCACTGTGCCAGCGCGACTGTAAAAACCTCACCCCCATCGAAGTGTATTTACGTATTAACAAACAGTTTTCACCTTTAGCGCCTCATGAATTCAACGCGTTATTGGCACTGATGGAAGCTGAGCAAACATTTAATCCGGCAAATCGGCACAACCTTACAGACACGCTTAAACAAGTCGCGAAGCACTTACAGCAACAAGTACTTATTTTAGATGATCAGATAGAGCGGATAGGTTTGATTGGCGCATATTACGGCCTAACAGCTAAACAAGTTTATCAAGCGATTTAACCCTAGATAAGCTCCTAAAGTTCAGGTTTTTAAATGCACCTCTAGGTTTATCAAACTATTCTTATGATGCGATAGACAACAATGATTTAAGCCAACTGGAGAGCCACCTTGATCAATGATTCCAAAAATATCACCTTAATCATGGTTGCCATACTCGGTGCGGGTTTTTCTATTTTGATGGGACTTGCGGCCTATCAATATGAAATTAATGCACTAAACCTTCAGTTCAAAAATGAAATGAACGAAAAAGCAGCCAGTATCGAACGTGAAATATCGGTCAAGCTAGAGGTGCTGTACGCTATTAAAAGTTTTTTTAATAATTCAGAATTTGTATCCGAAGTCGAATTCAACCATTTCACTCTAGCTATTTTAGCTCGTCACCCAGATATCCTCGCCTTAGAATGGGCGCCAAAAATACAGCAAGATGATCGCAGCACTTTTACTGCTGAAAAACGTAAACTATACCCGCACTTTGAAATAACCCAACAGCACAGCCAAGGGTTGATGCTGCCTGCAAAACGTCGCCCAGTCCATTTTCCGGTTGTCTATTACCAGCCTCAATCACAAAACGAGTTGATATTTGGTTTTGACCTGCTCTCAGAACCCAAACGGGCTAAGGCCATTCATTCTGCTATCGATACTAACCAAGCCAAGGCAACTGAGCTGATAAACTTGATACAATTTAGTGCTGAAAAAGCTGGTTTTTTGGTCTTTTTGCCTGTGTATCAAAACAAACCTATCACTACAGAGCAGCGCCGACAATTTACTAAAGGACTGATCATTGGCGCTTATTTATTTGAAGATTTGCTAACCGAGGTTTTTGATCGTTCTAACGCTAGTTACTATGATATTCAGATCTTTGATAGCACTGAATCACAAGACACGCTGCTTTTTGTACACACCACCTCTTCGACCATTCAAGCAGAAACAGACTCGTACTTTTCCAAAGCCCTTAAACCTATCCATGGCCGTCAATGGACATTGATTGCCACTCCCAGTGAGGCCTATTTTGAGCAAACAATGTCACCTATGCCTTATATTGCCTGCGTGGTTAGTTTGCTGTTTGTGGTATTAATCATGACGTTTAGTTATGTATTAGTCATAAAAAATAAGCTACTTGAGCAATCAAAATTGCATTTAGAGGCCATTAGCAGAACCGATAGCCTCACCAATATTGCAAACAGGCGCCATTTTGACGAAGTCATATTGAATGAATGGTCTCGTGCTCGTCGAGAAAAAACGCCATTAACTCTTCTGATGATCGATATCGATCACTTTAAAGTCTTTAACGATACATATGGCCACGTAAGAGGCGATGCATGCCTAAAAGAAGTTGCGCAAGCACTCAATCAATCTGTGACTCGTGAGTATGACTTTGTTGCCCGCTATGGTGGCGAAGAGTTCGCTATTATCTTACCGTTATCAAACCATGTTAACCTCATTGCTGAGCGATGTAGACACAATGTCGAGGCATTACAAATCCCACATCGAAACTCTCCATCAGGTTCAGTAGTCACCATCACAGTGGGCGTTGCCACATTGACTCCTGACGCTGATAAGGACTTAAATCAACTGATTGTTCAAGCCGATACAGCACTGTACCAAGCCAAAGAGCAAGGACGAAATTGCGTTGTATTTGCCTAGCAAAATCCCTTTCATATTTAACCCCCTTAATTGAATTCACTTTTATTACAAGGTTATCTAGGGGTTGTTGATATAAAAATAAAAGGCCTGTATTTTACAGCCATACTCAAGGTCGTCGGAATTTATATGACTTATTTACAAGCAAGCATCAACCCTTATAACGGCATAGTCATCGATGGCCACGCATTACCCAACTCACCCGAAGAATTTAAACAGCAACTGCAGTTATCCCTTGCACATTGGCAAAACGCTGGACACGCAGCAGTATGGTTGACGATTTTATTACCTCAAGCACATTTAATCCCCCAGGTGCTTGCGGCCGGATTTGATAACCACCACAGTCACCAACATGGCTTTACCTTCACTAAAGCCTTGATCGAACATGCGCTGATCCCCCATTTTGCCACACATACAATTGGGGTCGGCGGACTTGTCATCAATGACAAACAACAATTACTGACCATCCGAGAGCAAGATCATATTCATACCCACCCGCACAATTGGAAATTCCCCGGAGGCATGCTTGATCCAAAAGAGCACATTCACGCAGGCGTAATACGCGAAGTATTTGAAGAAACCGGGATACAGACTCAATTCAAGCGCTTGCTAGGTTGTCGCCACTACCACAAAGGGCAATTTAACACCTCGAATATTTATATTGTGTGCCTTCTCACACCACTCAATCACGAGATAGTGTTGCAAGCGAGTGAAATCGCCGATGCACGCTGGATGGATATCAATGAATATTTGAACGATGAAAAAATTGGCGCGTATAACAAAGCTATTTTAAAAAGCGCCTTAAATGATAACGGCTTGCTGCCACAATCACTGCCAAGCCTGTCGGCAACTGCAGACGAACTCGAAATATATATTGGTTAATAATCTGTAGTAATAACCTGTGATAGTTCATATCTGAGCTGACCGCTTTGACAAATTGGTTTGCATCTTTAACAAATTAGCATTGTTGTCGCGCTGGCGACGGCAGCCAAAGAGGGGATGGCGTCGGTCGCTACTGGCCGAGCTTGCCAATCGTAGGTCGTGCTTTAGATCGACAACGACTTAAACGTTTTCCTCGTTTTCAAATTCACCAATGTGCCTAGTTTTAATAATTGCTTTGCAAATTAGCGTTGTTGTCGCGCTGGCGACGGCAGCCAAAGAGAGGATGGCGTCGGTCGCTACTGGCCGAGCTTGCCAATCGTAGGTCGTGCTTTAGCTCGACAACGACTTAAACGTTTTCCTCGTTTTCAAATTCACCAATGTGCCTAGTTTTAATAATTGCTTTGCAAATTAGCATTGTTGTCGCGCTGGCGACGACAGCCAAAGAGGGGCTGGCGCTGCCCCCTCTCTGGACTCACCCAGCGCCACCGACATCACGCTTTATCCTGCAAATAATCAATTGATGTGAACGTCAACGGTGAAGATAAGCCATCCATGGCCAAGCTTCACCTTGCATTTCATCCATGAAATGCATGACTCATCAATGGGTTATTTTCAGGGCGTGATCACGGGGGATTGGCATCGGTGTGAATTTCGGTTTTTTATGGCTGTCATGTATTTTATGGTTATTCGCTTGTGTAGCAGCGACTTTACGTCGCGACTTGTTTGATGTGTAAATTGTAGGTCGGGATTTAGCCCGACAGTAATAGCAGAGCATTGATTGTTGTTAAATCAACACGCGCTTTAATCTTCACAAACCTGATTTTTAAATTAGCATTGTTGTCGCGCTGGCGACAGCAGCCAAAGAGGGGCTGGCGCTGACCCCTCTCTGGACTCACCCAGCGCCACCGACATCACGCTTCATCCTGCAAATAATCAATTGATGTGAACGTCAACGGTGAAGATAGGCCATCCATGGCCAAGCTTCACCTTGCATTTCATCCATGAAATGCATGACTCATCAATTGTTTATTTTTCGGGCGTGATCACGGGGGGATTGGCATCGGTGTTATTTGTAAGCTATATGTGTAGCAAGGATTTTGTGTCGCAACTGATGGTGCTAGCAAATGGTAAATTCTTTTAACTTGACTTCAGACATCACTAATCATTAATGTTCGCTTTTGGCTCATATCCGATTTGAGGAAAATATGAGACAGCCATAAATATCTGCTTTTTAAATTAGCATTGTTGTCGCGCTGGCGACGGCAGCCAAAGAGGGGCTGGCGCTGACCCCTCTCTGGACTCACCCAGCGCCACCGACATCACGCTTTATCATGCAAATAATCAATTGATATGAACGTCAGCGGTGAAGATAAGCCATCCATGGCCAAGCTTCACCTTGCATTTCATCCATGAAATGCATGACTCATCAATTGGTTATTTTTCGGGCGTGATCACGGGGGGGCATTGGTGTGAATTTCGGTTTTTGTGTAGCAGCGACTTTACGTCGCGATATGGTTTGTTTGTGATTTGTACAATCCATGAGTTCTAAACAGAAGTTATTCAACCCATCACCAATTTTGATACCGATTCTGTATTGATTTTCAATGCAAATTATTTAAAATCAATGAGATATTTATGGCTGTCATGTATTTTGCCGCTAATTCTTAGCTCATAAGGTTCATCATGGAACGAAAAACAATATTAGAGATGTTATTAGAGCTAATTGCTTTTGTTTGCGCCAGTTTGGCTATTGTATTCCTGCTTGTATTAATGACCTACTCAATGACAGGCAAAGAGGTAAAAGTTACAGATATAACAGGTAGTCTTACGGATTTGGTGATCGCATTCGCAAATATCGTAATTGCTTTATGCGCTGTAAAAGGTACTAAGCATTGGCTTAAACCAGAAAGGCTCAAGATCTTTAGAGAAAAACATGAAGAGATAAAGTCTCTTTGTATCGAAATAAGAGAAATCTGGCTCAAGCATAAATTTAAATATTATGATGAGTATGACTCGGGCAGAAACGATCAAGAATGGGTGTTTTCAGAACCTGATCGGCTTGAGTTTGTGAATAAAATAGACGTACTTAGAGGAAAGTTAAGTAGTTTAAAGAAAATGAAGCTTATAAATGTGATTGAGCATGATGTTGACCAGATGCGAAAAGAATACGATCGTTTTTATGTTTATACTCAGCAAAGCTCTGGTAAAACTAAACCAAAAGCTCAGCTTGATATGGAACCGACTCGTTTGCTATCCCAAATTGAGAGAGATCTTGAAAGTACATTTTTAGAGATGCTCAGTGAAGTTTGAAAATTTATAGGCTTTGCAGAAATAAACAAGACATATATGGACACGACCCACTTTGCAAGCATGAGCTGTTTTTATCTTGTAAAAAATACAAAATAAATAGTGTGTTCTTTTTGTTCGTTAACATATGTTCATGTGGTTTTCTGATAAATAGATATTAAAAATATCAGCACTGACATATATTATGCTCAAAATATAAGGAGTAAATTTTGAGGTTCATTTTTGTAGATGCAGAAAATATTGGTCTAAAGGAAGTTGAAACAATAAACGCGTCGATTGCGGATAAGGTTCTGGTTTTCTCAAAGAATGATGCAATAAAAAGCCTTTGTGAAAGAAAGTTATTTCTTTTAAATTCAAGTTATCCTACAGGCTCTAATCAAGCTGACTTTTATATTATTGGTAATTTGGTAGGTATTATTGCTTCTATAACAGAGCAACATCGAACAGCTTGTCAATTTGTTTTATATTCTCAAGATAACTCTTTGGTAACGGCTTTTTCTTTTCAATGTAAACTCCATAAAGTTCAATATACTATACCTTTAGAGCCAAAAGAAAAACCAAAAGCTCAACATACTATTGAGCAAAATAAACCGACTCCAACTCTTGAGCAACAAATTTTTAACCACTTTAAATCTGAAAATAAAACTGAAACGGTGAGGAAAAAGCTTAAGCAACCAAAGTCTGATTTTACTCGAGCATTAAATAATTTAATTAACTCAAATAAAATCCAACGCGTTTCAAAAAACAAGAAAACATGGATTTGTGCAAAATGCATGTAATTGGGTAGCTGAAGGTCTCTAACCTTCAACTACCACACCATTCATCATGCGGGTTCACAATGAACAAAATATGAGATAGCCATAAATACTCATGGAAAAACCACTATAATGGGCAAAACAAAAAGAAACAAAAAGGGTCAAATCTTGACTTCAGACATCACTAATCATCAATGTTCGCTTTTGGCTCATATTCGACTATCAGGTTTGAGCAAAATCCGATAGATTACGTAAAGACTTATTCAAACAATACTGTTCAAATAATGCACAGATACAAAAAAGCCACTTAATGCTGTATTAAGTGGCTTTTTGTTCGATTTTAAAAATCGGGCTTATTCGTCATCACCAAAATCGATATTTTTGAAACCAGGTTTGGCTAAAATTTCTAAATAAAACGATTCATGCTTATCACTGACAATCTGATCAATGCATTTATTGATCGCCGACAAACGGATGTCTTCTGCGACTTCTTCAGTTTGACCAAAGCGACAATCAAAATCCCAAAAATCTGCGCCTTCAGGTAACTGTTTATTGCGCTCACGCTTGATGTATTTTTTGGCTTCAAATTTATAAGAATCGACCAAACGCTCTAACTTGATTTTTGGATGAGATAATACAAAGGTCTTTTTCATGGTTTTCCTAGCTACAAATGATGTATTCAATCACACCTAGCATTAAGTTCAGTCGGTGAAATTGAATTTGATACCCTATTATACTGTGAATTCAAAAATTATCGCTATGGCATCCAGCAATCATCCCAGATATTTTTCAAACACACGCCTTTCAATCTTCAAATGGTTCTTCAACCCTTGCCGTAATGACAAACTCTTTCCACTTTAAAATGCTCACCACTAAACAGAAATTAAAAATGATCTGAGTTATTTTGCTTATTCGTATTAAGTGGCAACGTTATCTTTTACAAATGATTATGAGTAAACAAACCTTCAACGCGCTCGACACCTCTCGCATCATCGAAATGGCATGGGAAGATAGAACCCCGTTCGAAGCCATTGAGCAATTATATGGCTTGAACCACAGTCAGTTAGTCAATTTCATGCGTAAAGAAATGAGCGCTGGCTCATTCAAAACGTGGCGAAAACGCCACAATGGCCGCGTCACTAAACATTTAAAGTTACGCTCCCCAGATATCCTACGCAGTCATTGTAAAACGCAGTACAAACCCAGATAGATGGCGCAGAGTCAGCGCGCAACTAACTGACAAGCTTATAGATTAAGCCGCGCCACCACAGGCGACGCCAGAGCTCCATGCAAACTGGAAGTTATAACCGCCCAACCAACCAGTTACGTCGATGACTTCGCCGATAAAAAATAATCCGGGGGCTTTTTTGGCTTCAAATGTTTTGCTCGATAACTCATCGGTATCAACCCCTCCCAATGTCACTTCAGCGGTGCGATACCCTTCAGTGCCATTAGGTTTAATTTGCCACTGATGAATATAGTTGGCCAGTGAGTCAATTTCGCCGTGAGTAAGCTGGTTCAATGCTTTATCTGGAATGTCATTTTGGGCAATCATAATCTCAATTAAACGCTTAGGGAGTAACACGCTCAGGGTGTTTTTTAATGATTTTTGCCCTTGTTGCTCACGAAGCGTATGAATGTGCTCAGCTAAGTTAAGCTCGGGCAGTAAGTTAATTGTAATGGCTTGCCCTGCTTGCCAAAACGAGGAGATTTGTAAAATCGCAGGGCCCGATAAACCGCGATGAGTAAACAAGATATTTTCACGAAATTGCGTGCCATCTTCGCTACTAACCAGGCAATCAACGCTCACACCTGATAAGCCATCAAAGCGTTGTTTATCATGATCATGCAATGTGAACGGCACTAACGCCGCGCATGTTGGTAGCACCTTTAAACCAAATTGCTCTGCAATTTTATAACCTATGGGAGATGCGCCTAATTTTGGCATGGTTAAACCGCCTGATGCGACCACGAGCGATTGGCACTGATAGCTGCCTGCCGATGTGCTGATTTGGTAACCGGCATCTGTTTTGCTCACGGCGAAGACTTCTGAACGCAGCATTACTTGTACACCCGCCCATTCGCATTCGGTCAGTAAAATATCAACTATGTCTTGTGCGCTATTATCGCAAAACAGTTGGCCTAAGGTTTTATGGTGATAAGCCAAGCCGTGTCTGTCCACCAACTCAATAAAGTCATGTTGGGTATAGCGACTTAAACACGATTTCACAAAATGTGGGTTTTGACACAGGTAATTATCGGGGCTGGCATATTCGTTGGTAAAATTACATCGCCCACCGCCACTGATCAGAATTTTTCGGCCTGGCTTTTTGCCCATATCCAGCACCGCGACTGATCGTCCGCGATAACCCGCTGTAGCAGCAGCCATTAGCCCCGCGGCACCCGCGCCAATAATGACTACATCAAATTCTTGCATTGTAAAAACCTTTTCACTGTGTCGCTAAGTCTAGCCGATAAAAAAAGGATGCATCTGCATCCTTTTTTCTAATGGAATGATTTTACCGCATTACGCAGTGGGATCCATAATAGAAGTTGAACCTGATTTAGCTAGTTGCGCTAAGTCTTTGTCTATCCAGAATAAAGCTTTACCATCTTCACCGACTAGGTCAATTTTATCGATGATGCCTTTAAATAGTTTCTCTTCTTCGTGTTGTTCAGCCACATACCATTGTAAAAAGTTGAACGTCGAGTAATCATGGGTTGTGAACGCTGTATGAGTCAGCTCATTGATTTCGCGGGTAATTAAACACTCGTGTTCGTATGTTGCTTTAAAAATATCACCTAAGCTGGCAAATTCATGTGGTGGCGCTTCAATTGTGCCTAAAATTGGCAATGCGCCGGTTTCACTTACATATGTGAATAAACGATTCATATGATCCATTTCTTCACGGGCATGTTTACGAAGTAACTCTGCTGCGCCTTCAAACCCTTTATCTTCACACCATGCACTCATTTGCAGATATAAATTGGAAGAATAAAACTCAAGGTTAATTTGCTCGTTTAACTTTTCGACCATAGCAGGTGCTAGCATGGAGATTCTCCTCTAAAAAATGAGGGGGCATTGTTGGTGATTTCACACAAAAAATCAAGTTAACAGATTGCTCTATTAACTTGATTTATAATATTTTTTGCTGATTTTATTTGATTGTAATTCGCATTACGAACCAAGTTCGCATTTAAAGTTGCGCGAGAATGTGTTCCGCTTTAGATACCTCAAACTCTTTGCCTTGCTCAACTGCGAGGTAGCTTACAACAGCATCTTCAACAATCATTGCGTAACGCAGCGCACGTGTGCCACCAAATGCGCCTGTTTCTTGTTCAAGACCAAGCGCCTTACTAAAACTGGCGTCGCCATCTGCAAGCATAATCAGTTGTTCTGCATTTTTGCTTTCACCCCATGCTTTCATCACAAATGCATCGTTCACTGATAAACAAATAATGCTATCCACCCCTTTAGCCTTTAGTTCATCAGCCAATACCACATAACCTGGTAGGTGCGCAGCTGAACACGTTGGGGTAAACGCCCCTGGTAGGGCAAATAACACCACTTTTTTACCTGCAAATAAATCTGCTGTGGTTGGGTTACTCATTCCGTCGGCGGTTAAGACATTAAATACATGAGTTGGGAGAGCCTGTCCTACTGTAATCATATGAGTTCCTTAATTTAATTTGTTAAGTACAACCCATTACTTGTAACTCATCGGCGCACGAAAAGCCAGCCAGTGACTGGGATTATTTAAGCCCTAGGCTTAGTCGCACTGTTTGCATTTGTTGCTGTAAACTCTGTTGCACCTGATCGACCAACTCATTTGCTTGCGTGACCTGATTTTTCATTTGTCCCATCGCACTTGAGAAGTTTTCTAATAAATGATGCTGATTAGCGGCCACTTGGCTGGCATCTTTCGCGACTTGGCTGGCAGACTGCGCATTGCGCGCCACTTGTTCTGAGTTCAATTTCAATTGTTCTGCATTACTGGTTTGGCTTTGAGAGTCTTCAGATAAGGCGTTAATTTGCGTTGATACTTGCTTTGAGCTCTCGGTGAGCAAATCAAGCTGGCTTTTTATATCTGCCAATGAACTTTGTGTTTGCTGCGCAAGTTTGCGTACTTCATCAGCGACCACAGAAAAACCGCGCCCATGCTCACCAGCACGCGCTGACTCAATGGCCGCATTCAACGCGAGTAAGTTTGTCTGCTCAGCGATAGATTGAATGACATCAACCACATTATGAACATCCGACACACCTTTAAGTAACTCATTTAAACTTTCCATGCCTTGGCGGACTTTATCGTGAGTAGAAGAGCTTGCAGTGAGCATTGATTGCGCATACCCAAGACTATGATCCATGGCATTGAAGGTATTTTGGGCATTATCTTCAACCTGAGCATTCACCTGATTGAGCTGCTCTGCCATTTGCTTAATATCCACTAACAAACATTCATTACGCTCGACTTGGTCGAAAGTATGATGAGAATGCCCATTGATGTTATTAAGGTTTTCGCTCATGTCTTGCATAAATTCATTGATCAAACCGAGCATTTGTTCACGCTCAGTCATTTGCACTCGTTGCTGCTCGATTAACTGATTAAAGTACTCAGTAATTTCACCGGTTTCAGTGTCTGCGCGATGGTTATCGAGCGCCTTGAGTTCATTCGTTTCGAGTAGATTTTTAAACGCGTTTCGTAAGTTGCGTAATGGATTCAACACTTGTTGGCGCTGGGTGAAATATACCGCAATAGCCAAAATGAATAAGCCACTGATATTTGCAGTGAAAATGAGTAAAACTTGCTGTTGCGCTGCTTGTTGCTCTTTTAAAAGCGATTTTTCTGCTTCAAGTACCGTTTCAGCAAGCCCTGCAATTTCTTGGCGTAGGGCGTCAATTCCAATTAAACGCTCTTTCGCCTGCTCAACGGTACTGCTTAAATCACGCATAAAACGGTTTGGCCAGCTGCTTAGCTCCGCTTTAATTTCATCAGATAATTCTTCTTTTTCATCATCAATGAAGAGACTGTCGTCATCGTCTGATTCTAAATAGAGCTCAAGTGTAGGTAAGTTTTGAATTTTTTTAGCCAATGCTTGTAGTGACTGCACCACTTGCTTGACGTTATTTTCACCATCTAATGAATACAGCTGACTTAAGGCATGGCTATACATGGCCAAATTGAGAGTCTGAGCCGCATAATCAGCCGCCAATACAGAGTACTTTTTAGCTAATGTTTGTTTATCTGTCGGGGCTTTTTGTGCGTAATTAGTCAACGAAGTCGCACTGCCGGACATCTGCCTGATAGCATTATCAATTAAGGCGTTCTCGTTCCCCGATAACTTACCTAATGCACGATATTTGGTTTCAACACCTTGTTGTAAGGTACTAAATTTGGCTAGGAGTTGCTGCTGTAAGGCACTTGGTAAACTCGATAATTGCTCAGCTTCAATTTGGCTGATCAAGGTTTGTGCTTGAGCTAACTCTTGGCTGTCGCCTGATGCGAGGTAATCTTCAATTTTCCGTGATAACTTCACCACCAATGCATGTTTAACAGTATTGTAAGCCTGAGTTTGTGCCGTGAGGGATTGCTGCACCTGTGTCGCCCAATACAAAGTGGCGGCCAAAATAATACTGGCACCGAGCAACAGTACCGCAAGTAATCGAGTAAAAGAGGACACACGCATTGCAAAGGCTCCATCTGGCTAGCTAGTCGCGCCGAGAGTATCTTTTTTTCATGACATTTTTATTTAATATTTATGACAGTTAAAGTCACTTAAAAGCAAGGCTTCTCTTTTAAGTGACCAAAGCAATGCGATGTTGTTAGTTTTTCATCGCGGCTTTGATATAAACATCAAAACGGTTTTTCTTGGTGGCTATCACCATTGATGGTTTTTGGTGATTTAAATCGGGCGCATAATCGGGGCGTTTCACCACAACCCGTTTGTTGGCCAATGCTAGCGCGTCCGGTAGCAATCCATCTGCATCTAAATCTTGACCCACTAGATCTTGAAAAACCCGCATTTCTTTTTTTACTAACGCAGATTTATCTCTGTGTGGGTACATAGGATCAAGATACACAACGTCAATATCATCAGTGGAGCGAGGAAGTAGCTGATGACTGCTGCCAAACTCCATGCGCATATTTTCTTTCATCCAAGCGCCAATTTCAGCATCTTGATAAGCCCGCTGTAAACCATCGTATAGCAAGGCGGCGACCACAGGGTTACGCTCATGCAAAATAACTTTACAGCCTAGCGCAGCCAATACAAAAGCATCACGGCCAAGCCCTGCTGTACCGTCCAGTACTGTGGGTGTCACACCTTTGTTTAATCCGACGGCTTTGGCAATGGCTTGTCCTTTCCCACCACCAAATTTACGACGATGTGCCGCTGCACCAGTCACAAAGTCCACCCGGATCGCACCGAGTTTTTTTTCGTCTGTCTTATGAAGGCTCAAGCCAAGTTCATCGTAGTGAAGCTGGAAGAGATTATTAGGATTGTGCCAAGCCGCTAGATTGAATTGCTGCTCGATTTTAGCTAGATAATCACGAAGTTCTGCAAAAGGGCTATGAATAATCAAGGCACGGTTCTCATAAAAATAGACTCGTGCATTATACCCAAAGCAAAATAAAACTGCTGTAACTGATTAAAATAATTCGATGTCGATTTGAGAGGTGACTTCGTTTACGGTTTCTTCTTGATGCAATTGAGAAAACTGCTCAAGCATTTGTGCACGTTGCGCCATAATATGCTCCATATACTCGATAACATCATTGAAAGACGAGCGCATTTGCTGAGTCAACTCTAAATGCGCTTGTAACTCTTTAACTGTGTGCTCAACGGAATTTAACACGTACTCTTCTTGCTCATCTTCAAGGTCAAGCGCTGGGATAGTATTAATAAAATTACTGTATAAGGCTTTGACCATATCAACAGACACTTGACCGTGCGCGTAGATTTCTTCAACTTGCGTGCGTAAAGTGGTATCAACAAGATTAAATGTTTCGGTGATTTCATTGGCCTGAGCCATGATTAATTCGTTAATTTCCATCGACATAACCTTGGCGTTGGTTGCTTCGAGTACGTGTGGAAATAAATCCTTATAGCGGCCATACGTGGCGGCATCAGCAAGTGGCATATTTTTAACTAACAGGGATACTTTTGGATAATTTACTATCGTGCGTGTGCCAAAATCGATAAATCGATCGCCCTCTTGGCACTTTTCCAATAACTCTTGCTCAAGCGGACACACTGCATCGTGATTACTGAAAAACGCTGCACCTTCTTTGTACCAATACGCAACGACAACATTTAAATTAAGTGGATTAAAAAACTCAAAAAAATGGTCACTTAAACGCTCTAAAGAGTGGGCATTGTACGTTTGCCCCACATAACGCATCACACGTCCCATATCACTAAAATCTGTCAGGGCCATTTCAGCCGTAGATTCGGCTCGAGCGATATGATTTTTTAATTGAGTTGATTGCTGGCGGTACTGATAGAGCACTTCAATTCGGGCCAAGAGTTCATCTTTTGCAAAAGGCTTGACTATGTAGTCATCAGCCCCTGAATTATACCCACGCACTCGATCTTCAAGGGCGCCACGACCCGATAAGAACATCACGGGTATTTCATTTGTTGAAGCGTCTTTTTTTAGTTGTTGGCAAACCTCATAACCTGTCATCCCGGGCATTTCAACGTCCAGCAAAATAATATCTGGATTATGCCGGATCGCCGCGCGGATCCCCTGCTCGCCATTTTCGGCCTGAATCACCTCACAATAGTCGGATAACGTTTGTTCGACTAAGTTTCGAATAAACTTGTCATCATCAATCGCGAGAACCAGCTTAGACATACTAGCACTTCCTTTTTGTAAAAATGGCTTGGCATTATATTTGTCTAAAAAGCATAGTACGCAACGGGATATTTGAAAAATTTTTATATCAAATCAATGATTAGGGCGTGTTGATTTTGCCAGATGGTTTTTTACAGCGAATTATTGTTCATTTAATCAAGGCTGAAGCTGTATGGTGTCGTTATTCAAAAAACCGATAATACAGTAACAATCAACAACAAACGCATCCCAAAGGGTTCAGCTAAAAAACAAAAAGCGCCAAAATGGCGCTTTTTGTTTGGTCTGCATTTTATGCTGCGATGCCGCTATGGCGAAGTAAGGCGTCAATTTGCGGCTCTCGCCCTCTAAACGCTTTAAACAGCTCCATTGGTTCTTTTGAACCACCCATTTCTAAGATAGCATGCATAAAATCACGTCCGGTTTGAGGATTAAAGACCCCCTCTTCTTCAAAACGAGAAAACGCATCGGCAGATAACACTTCAGCCCATTTATACGAATAATACCCTGCGCTATAACCACCAGCAAAGATGTGGCTAAAACCATGTTGGAATCGGTTAAACTCTGGCGCTTTAAATACAGCAACGCGCTTACGAACATCATTCAACACCTGCTGAATATGACCTTGCTTATTAGGTGTGAAATCAGCATGAATATGGAAATCAAATAATGAAAACTCAATCTGACGCAACATTTGCATCGCTGATTGGTAGTTTTTCGCTGCCAGTAATTTGTCGAGCAACTCTTTAGGCAGTGGTTCATTAGTTTCGTAATGACCAGAAATAAACGCCAGCGCTTCTTCTTCATAACACCAATTTTCGAGGAACTGACTTGGCAACTCAACCGCATCCCAAGCTACACCATTAATACCAGATACTGCACCGGCACTGACTTGCGTTAGCATATGATGGATACCATGACCAAACTCATGGAATAACGTGGTGACTTCATTGTGGGTAAATAACGCAGGCTTATCACCGACAGGTTTATTAAAATTACACACTAAATAGGCGACAGGGTTTTGTAATTGACCATTTGCGCGGATTTTTCGGCCAATACAATCATCCATCCATGCACCACCGCGTTTGTTATCGCGGGCATATAAATCAAGATAAAATGAACCGCGATGCTGACCTTGTTCATCTGAAATTTCAAAAAAGCGTACATCAGGGTGCCAAGTATCTGTGTCTTTGACTTCGGTCACATCAATACCAAATAAACGTTTTACGGTGGCAAACAAGCCACTTAAGACGCGATTTTCTGGAAAATATGGACGAAGCACTTCATCAGAAATGGCATATTTTTGCTGTTTTAGCTTTTCACTAAAATAACCTAAATCCCATGCTTCGAGAGAATCTAAGCCTGCAGTCTCTTTGGCAAATGTCAGTACTTCGGCTAACTCTTGCTCTGCTTGTGGTTTTGAGCGCTCAGCGAGGTTATCTAAAAAGTCGAATACTTGCTGAGTATTTTGCGCCATTTTGGTTGCCAAAGAGAGCTCACCGTAATGTGCAAAATCAAGTAACAGTGCCAGCTCATGACGTAGCGCAAGTAATTCATCCATAATGGCTGAATTATCAAATTCATTGGCGTTGGGGCCTTGCTCTGAAGCCCGCGTTGCAAACGCCACATAGGTTTCTTTTCTGAGTTCTCGGTTATCGGCATAGGTCATAACGGGTAAATATGACGGAAAATCCAAAGTAAACACCCATCCTGAAAGCTCTTTACTTTGCGCTGTGTGCGCCGCTAATGCGAGTGCTGACTCAGGTAAGCCACTTAACAAGCTTTCATCAGTGATATGTTTTTGCCATGCTTGTGTGGCATCCATCACATTGTTGCCAAATTTGGCTGCAAGCTCAGATAAACGGCTACTGATTTCGCCATAACGTTTTTGTTTGTCTGCAGATAACGAAATACCTGATAGCTTAAAATCTCTCAACGCATTGTTGATCACTTTTTGCTGCTCAGTGGTGAGGGAAGCAAACTCGGCTGAATCAAAAATTGCTTGGTAAGCCTGATAGAGACCTTGATGTTGACCCACAAAGGTCGAGTATTCTGAAATCAGCGGTAAACATAAATCATATTGTTCGCGCAGCTCTGGGCTATTGACCACAGAATGCATGTGCGAAACAGGTGACCATAAACGTGATAATTGATCATCCACTTCTTCTAAAGGAGTAATAAAATTGTCCCATGTATAAGTGTCGTTTTTTAACACGTCATCAATCGTGGTACGGCACTTTTCTATCCCTTGCTTTAATGCGGGAACAATATGTTCTGGTTTAATGTGTGAAAACGGGGGTAAACCCTCAAGGTTGATCAGTGGATTACTCATAAATAGTCTCTTTGCGTTAACGTGCATTAATCAATACGTTGGGGCTAAAGAAAAAAAATCAACTCTGTTAAAACGGCTGCTCTAAAGCAAAACACAAGTAGCCCATTAAAGGGATGGCTTTTTTATAGCGTTCAACAGCAAGATCAATCAACTCGTTAGAGCATACTTGCTTGGCCGTCAGTGGACTAATAGCAATAAAATCTTTGCGCTTGAGTTCATCTAATAAGGGATGTTCTTTATCAAAACCACGAGGTGGACGCTTTAAAGACTCGCCAGATAAGCTATAAAAAGATTGAAAGTCAGGGCTGTAAATTGCTTTTTTATAACTATTTGGGTTTTCATCAATACAGTGGCGTATTTTGTTCAATGCTTTGGATTCTGGTCGCCAAATCCCTGCTCCAACAAAACATTGCTGATTAGATAAATGAAAATAAAGCCCCGGTGCATGAACATCTTTGCCCATAAAGTGGCGAAATTGGATTCCTACATTTATTTTGTAAGGAGTCTTATCTTTACTAAAACGTGCATCGCGGTGAATACGCATTAAGCTCCCGCCGACTTTTTTATCGGATGCGACTAAATGACTCGACATGTCGGCCAACGGAGCTTGCATCTGCCGTATGAAATCCAATGCAGGCTCTCTGACGTACTGTTCATACTGATCTTTACGTTGGTTGAACCAATCTCGGTTATTGTTTTGCTCTAGCTGTGTGAGAAATGTGAATGTTTTTTCACTAAACATGGGTCACCTTATTTATTCTTTCTTTTAATTACTTAATGTTATGCTAACGCGAATAACATTCAACGGTTAAGGATACAAAATGGCACAACATTTTGATTATATTGCTATTGGTGGCGGAAGCGGTGGTATCGCTTCTGCCAACAGAGCCGCCATGCGTGGCGCAAAAGTCGCCCTAATTGAAGCACAACACATGGGTGGAACCTGTGTGAATGTAGGCTGCGTTCCTAAAAAAGTTATGTGGCATGGCGCACAAGTCGCTGAGGCGATTAAACTTTACGCACCTGATTATGGCTTCGACGTTGAAATAAAAGACTTTAATTGGTCCAAACTCATCGAAAGTCGCCAAGCTTATATTGGCCGTATCCATCAAGGTTATGATAAATATCTCGCCAGCAATGGTGTCACGGTGATCAACGGCTTTGCTAAATTTGTTGATAACAAAACCATAGAAGTAAACGGTGAGCACTACACAGCG
The DNA here is from genome assembly GCF_014925405.1 of Pseudoalteromonas ulvae UL12. Lineage (NCBI taxonomy): Bacteria > Pseudomonadati > Pseudomonadota > Gammaproteobacteria > Alteromonadales > Pseudoalteromonadaceae > Pseudoalteromonas > Pseudoalteromonas ulvae. The sequence continues at coordinate 181,270 of NZ_AQHJ01000029.1, read as the reverse complement.
GATCACATTTTAGTCGCCGTAGGTGGCCGCCCGAGTATTCCTAACATTCCTGGCGCTGAGTATGGCATTGATTCGAATGGCTTTTTTGAATTAACCGAACAGCCTAAGCGTGTGGCGGTAATCGGAGCGGGTTATATTGCGGTTGAATTAGCTGGTGTTTTACATGGCCTAGGGACAGAAACGCATTTATTTGTTCGTAAACATGCACCACTGCGCAGTTTTGATCCGTTGATTGTCGATACCTTAACGGAAGTCATGGCGGCTGAAGGGCCGACATTACATACTCATGCGACACCAAGCAAACTCACCAAAGAGTCTGACGGCAGTGTCACATTGCACCTTGAAAGCGGCGAAACACATACAGTTGATCAAGTCATTTGGGCAATTGGTCGCCACCCAGCAACCGATGCCATTAATATCGCCGCAGCAGGTGTTGAGCTTAATGAGCACGGTTATGTCAAAGTCGACGAATACCAACAAACATCAGCTAAAAACGTCTACGCTGTGGGTGACATCATTGAAGGTGGCGTCGAGTTAACACCTGTCGCAGTTAAAGCTGGTCGCTTGCTCTCTGAGCGGTTATTTAACCCCGAAATGCCTGATGCCAAAATGGATTACAGCTTAATCCCTACGGTTGTCTTTAGCCATCCACCAATTGGTACCATTGGCTTAACAGAGCAAGAAGCCATTGCACAATACGGTGAAGCAGACATCAAAGTTTATACTTCGAGCTTTGCCGCGATGTACACAGCTGTAACTCAACATCGTCAGCCTTGTAAAATGAAGCTGGTTTGCCAAGGTAAAAATGAAAAAATTGTTGGCTTGCATGGTATTGGTTTTGCGGTTGATGAAATGATCCAAGGCTTTGCGGTCGCAATGAAGATGGGCGCGACCAAAGCCGATTTTGATGCTGTTGTTGCTATCCACCCGACTGGCTCTGAAGAGTTTGTTACAATGCGCTAATTTGCATGTAGAACTGAATGATTAAAGGCTCGCTCTTAATCATTCAGTTCTTCTTAGGCAGACTTAATTTCAGCTAATAAATGACAAGGTGTCATCTGCATACAAAAGTGCCGAGACATACGTTTTACCTATATGTCGAAAGCTGGGCTTTTGCGGTAAAAACGCTGCAATCATTAATTCATGATCATCTACTTCAATTGCTTTAGCTAGCATCAGCATTTTTCCAATAGGGCCATTGTGATCTGACAATGCAGATCTACATTCTTCACTGAGCAAAAACTCTTCGCAGATTTCAGCTATGGACTTATCCAAAATTGCATCAAGCACTGAAACAAGCCCGACTAAATACCCTGTACTCATGACTTCATCACCATGCTCTTCTAACATATCAGCAATGAACCGTGCGCGAGTTAATCCCAACTTAGTTAACTCTGAAGGTTTGTCTTGCCCTAACTCACTTAATGCCAGCACAGTGATAAATTGGCGAATTAAATCTTCACCTAAATAGATAATCGCTTGGGATAAGGAACTAATCGAAGATTTAGCGCTTTTACATGCGCCATTGGCCATTTTCAAAACGCGTGCTGACAAACTGATGTCTTTGGCAACTTTACTCTGAACCTCTGAAAAATCGAGACTGTCTCGCAGTACTAATTTCATCAAATCGATGACGACGAGTTTCAAAGGTGTAATATTTTTTAGGTTCATCATTTCAGGCTTTGCAAAAAAGTAGCCCTGATATAAATCAACCCCAACGTTGACAAGTTCAGTAAACGTTTGATAATCCTCGATACGCTCAACCACTATTTTTGCATGTGGGTATTCGCGCTTAAGCCTCTTCACTTGAAGTAACGTGCGCATTAGCGGCACTTCAACTTCGAGTTTAATATAATTGACTTGGCTCAGTAATGGCTGCCATTTCTTATCGCCATCATAATCATCAAGTGCAAATATATAGCCTTTGTTACGCATTTGTTCGACATAACCACACACCTTCTCAACTTCATCCGTGCGCTCGACAATTTCGATCACCGCTTGTTTAGGAGAAACTAAATGTGGCAGCTCTAAGATTAATCCTGATGTAGATAAATTAATGAATGCCCTGTGGTTATTGGTCAGTTTATCAATGCCGTGTAGCAGTAATGCATCAAAAAACATTCGGCCTGTTGCTTGATCATCTGTCAAATGGCTAGGAAAGAAATTAGATGCTGAATCTCGGTACAGCAACTCATAAGCATATGTTTGCCTATCAGCACTAAAAATGGCTTGTCTTGCGATAAATTGTTGATCAATAGCAGGGGAGTGTTCGGTTAAGGGGTTTTCCATATCTCATCTCAATAAATCAATAACAACAGAAAAAAGACTCTGCCCAATGTCAGTGTTAACTCTAGTCTATACAGAACAAAATTTCACAGAGAGTTACACTATAAATAGAAAATCCACTCTATTTTTTGAGTTTATCGGCATTGTAGGTCACTCTTATAATAAGACACCTTTCGGAAACGATATGTTCACATTACATAGGCTGGTATTTCTTTTATTGTTGATAAACGTCAGTGTATTAGCTGCTCCTGACGTGCGCCTTAAGTATGACCTTAGCGCCTCGAATGGTCTCATTCCTTATTACAATAATGACCCAGATTTCCCGGGAATTTTCCCTGAGTTTATTCACCTGGTATTAAAAGAAGCCAATATTCAAGGCGAGTCGATTGTTCTTCCTCCCGCGCGCACCCAACTGGCGCTGGCAAGAGGTGAGCTTGATTTTGATATTATCAGCCCGAGTTGGTTTAAAAACCATAAAATCCCTAAAGGGTTTGTCTTGTCTGATCCATTATTGAAAATGACAGAGCATTTAATTTACCTCCCTCAAAAGGAGCAATTTTTTACCAACAACAAGTCTATTTTAGGTCAGACTGTGGGGACAGTGCGGGGCTATTTTTACCATGATGACGACACTTTTTTTCGCTTTGATCTAATTTCTGAAAAAGAGATCATTCAAGCCTTGTATAAAGAGCGTATCGACGTCGGGATTTCGGGTGACTTGCCCGCTTTATTTTGGTCACAGAAGTTAAATATTCCGATTCAATTAGGACCGATCCATTCACAAGGATATGTGCATATTCGTTTAAGAGATGAACATCAGCATTTATTGCCTCAGCTCAATAAAGCCCTTAACAACTTGATTGAAAAGGGCACGCTCGACGTTATCGTGCAGCGGTACTTACAAATTATGGCCTATTCCAACACCCCACAGAGCACTTCTGAAAAATAAAACCCTACTTTTTATCTGTGAATAAGGTTAAGTGGCTCGCACTAGAACAATCCATGAGTATAATGTCGCCTTTGATATATACAGGAACGCATCCCCATGAGCATTGAGAAAGCTTTAATAGAACGTAGTGACAATAAATGTGAACTTTGTGGATCAACACACGACCTCTCTGTGTATGAAGTCCCCCCTGTTGCCGAAGCGCATTCAGACAAATGCATCTACACCTGTAAAGTGTGTAAAGATCAGATAGAAAAAACAACTGACCTAACCATAAACCATTGGCACTGCCTCAACGACAGCATGTGGAGTCAAACCCCTGCGGTTCAAGTGATGGCATGGCGCATGCTTAGCCGTTTAACCAGCGAAGGCTGGGCTAAAGATTTACTTGATATGCTTTATCTAGAAGATGACACCAGAGCATGGGCTGAAAAAGTAGTTGCTGAGTCTGATAACATCAAGCATGTAGACAGTAATGGTGTCACTTTACAAGCCGGTGATACTGTGACGCTCATTAAAGATTTAGATGTAAAAGGAAGTAGCCTAGTTGCAAAACGTGGCACTGCGGTACGAAATATAGGTCTCACCAGCAATCCTGAGCACATCGAAGGACGTGTTGAAGGTCAGCGCATTGTTATTTTAACCAAGTACGTAAAAAAATAATCAAGCTTATCGGGATGGGATGATTTGTCACATTCTACCACCTGAACCATCAGTTTGAGTGCTGTATGTTGGGTTACGTTTACCCAACATCTCACGCTCCCCCTCTTGACCTGATGAGTCCATAGCTTTATAAACGTGGTATCAAATAAATTGGTGCTACTATGTCAGCTAAACATCCTATCATTGCCATCACCGGCTCATCAGGTGCAGGAACAACTACTACGACCAATGCAATCAAGCATATTTTTCGTAGCTTGAATATTGAAGCCGCCTTTGTTGAAGGTGATAGTTTTCATCGTTATACCCGACCAGAAATGGATAAAAAAATCAGAGAAGCGCAGCAAGATGGACGCCATATCAGCTATTTTGGTCCAGAAGCAAACGACTTTGGCGCTCTTGAAGAATTGTTTTCTACTTATTCAACAAGCGGAGAAGGCAAAACCCGCCGCTATTTACACACATTTGATGAAGCCGTGCCCTACAATCAATTACCTGGCACATTTACTCCTTGGCAGGATTTAGATGCCAATACAGAAATTCTTTTTTATGAAGGTCTTCACGGTGCAGCTGTAGATGAAAATCATGATGTTGCTAAACACGTCGATTTACTCATTGGTATGGTGCCAATTATCAACCTTGAATGGATCCAAAAACTGATCCGCGACACCAACGAGCGTGGTCACTCTCGAGAGGCCGTAATGGGGTCTATCGTGCGCAGTATGGATGACTACATCAATCACATTACGCCGCAGTTTTCACGTACTCATATTAACTTTCAGCGTGTACCAACTGTTGATACCTCCAACCCATTCAGTGCCAAAGATATCCCCTCCTTAGATGAAAGTTTTGTGGTCATTCGCTTTCGAGGCATTGAGGATGTGGACTTCCCGTATTACTTACAAATGATTGATGGCAGTTTTATGTCGCGCCGCAATACTATGGTGGTTCCTGGGGGGAAAATGGGCTTAGCTATGGAGCTTTTACTGCGGCCATTAATTGAAGATATTATTAATAAAAAACGAGGCCTTGCCTCACTGCAACCGACACAGCTGCCAATCTAATCATATTTTACAGATATAAAAAAGCTGCAATCATGCAGCTTTTTTATAATCAAGACTGATTAAACCGGATCGGGCAAATTACGTCCGTAGAAGATTTCTTGCATTTCACGCGTTAGTTTTGCTCGAATTTCGTCTTCTTCTTCCTGACTTAAATCGTCAGTGGTCATACCAAATAAATACATATTAAGATCAGTCTCTTTTAACATCATCTTAGTATGGAATAAGTTTTCTTGGTACACATTCACGTCAGTCATCTGATACGCATCTTGTGTATCTTCAGTCATAAAGTTTTGAATCGAGTTGATTGCATGGTCAATGTAATGTTTTTGCCCATCAATATCACGTGTAAACCCACGGACACGATAATCAATCGTCACAATGTCAGACTCTAAAGAATGAATTAAGAAGTTCAATGCTTTTAATGGAGAGATAACACCACAGGTTGAGACTTCAATATCGGCACGGAATGTACAAATACCATCATGAGGATGAGATTCTGGATACGTGTGAACACAGATATGGCTTTTATCTAAATGAGCAACCACTGAATCAGGTAAAGGACCCGGAGTTTCCTCTTGATCGACATCATTAATTATTGGCTCTTCAGAGACTAAGATAGTGACACTTGCACCTTGTGGATCATAATCTTGGCGTGCCACATTTAGAATATTCGCACCAATAATATCGACTACTTCGCCTAAAATATCAGTCAGACGGTCGGCATTATATTGTTCATCAATATACTCAATGTATTCTTTACGTTGTTGTTCAGTTTTTGCGTAACAAATGTCGTAAATACTGAAGCTTAAACTTTTAGTTAAATTGTTAAAACCGTGGAGTTTAAGTTTTGTAAATGGTTCGTTCACGATAAACCACCCTCATATCTGACTGAGTAAATCTGCGCAAAGCAGCATGAAAAAAGATTGCGGATTTTATACGAATAATCTCTCATCACAAAGCTTTATTTTCCCCTAGAGAGAGACTACCTCATGGCTGTGGGTAATTTCGACCGTTTTATCAAGCATTAATGCAACTGAACAGTACTTCTCAGCCGATAAAGATATCGCACGTGCAAGGTGTTTTTCAGAGACATCTTTGCCAGTCACGACAAAATGTAGATTGATTTTTGTAAACACTTTAGGAGCCGTTTGAGCTCGTTCAGCGCTGAGTTTTACTTCAACATTGCTGACATCTTGCTTAGACTTTTGCAAGATACTCACCACATCAACCGATGAACAACAGCCTACCGACATAAGCACCATTTCCATTGGGCTCGGCGCTGCGCTATCTGACCCTGTATCAAAGACCACATTATGACCTGAATTTGATAACCCGATAAACGTATCGCCTTCAACCCACTTCACACTTGCTTGCATGACTCTCTCCACTTGTTATTTTTATGGTTTATTTGCCCAAGCGAAAGTGTATGGATTTACCATCAGAGTGCAAGGTAAAAAAGCTCAACTACTGTCCTGCATTCGAAAATGCTGAGTCAAACAAGTTTTTAACTAGCCCTGCAAACTCATCTATAAACTCTTTTTGTTCAACGGTGACGGGTTGATTAATGACACCTGAGAGCACTTCTTGTAAATCATAAACAATGCCATCAATCTCTCTGACAATCAGGCTACGCTGCTCTGTCGTAAGCCCTTTGTGTTGCTGGCAAAAAGTCATAATTCGCTCAGCAATATCGTCTTCAATAAACGAAATTACCGTCGGCGCACCTTCAGCTACCTTGCCTGGCTTCTCAAAAATAGATAAGTGCTGCGTCAAATACATGATGAGCTCATCATAACCCGGCGTATTAGTAACCATAATGGACCCTGTCTTTTGATAGTTTGCTTAACGTTATTTAAGCAGAAAGCCCAATGAAATACTAGGTACAGTTCTGTATTAGCCAATTCACTGAGCAAGCGAGCAGTAGAGACAAAAAAAGCAGCTTTCGCTGCTTTTTTATTTTGGAGATTATAACGATAAACCTGGGCTTAACGTTGCAGGCATACTAACCTGCTCAAGCTCAACCGAAGCGACCGGGTAAGCACAATAATCCGCGGCGTAAAACGCACTCGCACGATGATTACCTGACGCCCCTATCCCGCCAAACGGCGCAGCACTTGATGCCCCGGTGATAGGACGATTCCAATTCACAATTCCCGCACGAATTCGACGAAGGAAATGCTCATAATCTGTTTCATTATCACTTAAAAGACCAGCAGATAAACCAAAATCTGTGTCATTACCTTTTGCTATCGCAGCATCAAAGTCGCTGTAACGGAATACTTTTAGTAATGGTCCAAAATGCTCATCATCTGGGAAATCAACTACATCAGTACAATCAATGATGCCTGGCGTCACAAAGCCTGTACCAGCAGTATGCTTTAATTCAACTAAAACCTTACCACCAAGCGCAACAAGCTCTTGCTGCGCTTTCACCATCGAAAGCGCCGCTGCTTCTGAAATCATCGATCCCATAAATGGCTGGACTTCATCATCATAATGACCCACTTTGATCGCCTGCGTTGCAGTCATCAACTGAGCCAAAATAGCATCACCTTGCGCATCTTGACTTAAAAAGAGTTTTCGAGCACATGTACAACGCTGACCGCTAGAAATAAATGCAGATTGGATAATGTCATGAACGGCAGCTTTAGTATCGGCCACATCTTTAACGATTAGTGGGTTATTCCCACCCATTTCCAATGCTAAAATTTTGCCTGGCTGACCCGCAAATTGCTGATGAATTAAATGACCTGTACGTGAAGAACCAGTAAAGAACAAACCATCGATGCCACGATGTGCAGCTAATGCTTTACCCGTTTCCACTTCACCTTGAACTAAATTGATAACGCCTGCTGGTAAACCGGCTTTTTCCCACAATTTCAATGTGAGTTCAGCAACCATTGGAGTCAATTCAGAAGGCTTGAAAACAACCGTGTTACCCGCAAGTAATGCAGGCACTATATGACCATTAGGTAAATGCCCAGGGAAATTATAAGGGCCAAAAATAGCCACAACACCGTGCGCTTTATGGCGAATAATCGCTTTGCCTTGTGGCATTGGATTTTCGACTGTACCGGTGCGCTCTAAGTAAGCTTTTTCAGAGATAGCGACTTTACCGATCATCGCTCCAACTTCTGTTGCAGTTTCCCATAACGGCTTACCTGTCTCTAACGCAATTGCTTGCGCTAATTGTTCTTTATTTTGCGTTAATTGTTCTGCAAAGCGCTTAACGATGACTAAACGCTCTTCAAAGCTAAGATCTGTCCATAAGTAAAACGCTTCACGTGCAGCGTTTACTGCTGTATCGACTTGATTGGCATCAGCGGCGCTGGCCTGCCAGATAACATCATTTTTTGCTGGGTTTAGGGAACTAAATAATTCACCTTGGCCTTCAACCCATTGACCATTAATAAACTGAGCAGCGTGAGACATCTCAATTCTCCATTAATTTTATAATTCAGCAATACTAATTGTATCGCCCGCTTGAACGAGTAAGGCATCTGCAATTTGCTGTGAAATAACCACAGTATCGGTATTAAATTCAACCGAAATATCAGCAAGCGTTGCCCTAAATTCTACTAAGCCATCATTAGAAAGCATCATTTGCATGCCGCCTTGATTGTCGCCTATCACGACCGTTCGCTTTTGAGCAATACGAACTGTACGAATATTATCAACTTTAGCCTCAACTGTTGGGCCTGCATCGAAAATATCGACATAACCATTGAAGGTAAACCCTTCATTTTTCAGCAGCTGGATGGCTGGGCGAGTTTTATCATGCACTTTACCAATCACCGCTTGTGCATCTTTACTCAATAAATTGACGTAAATTGGGTACTTTGGCATTAATTCAGCAATAAATACTTTTTGGCCAATCCCTGTCAAATAATCAGCGGTTGGAAAGTCCATCGAAAAGAAATGCTCTTCGAGCCATTGCCAAAAAGGACTACGCCCTTGATCGTCTGAAATACCACGCATCTCAGCCAATACAGTATCTGCGAAACGTTGCTGATGTGCCTTAATAAACATAAAGCGCATTTTAGACAATAGTTTTCCATTACCACCTTTACGGAATTTATCTCGTAAAAAGAGGGTACATAACTCAGTCGCTCCGGTGTAATCATTACACAGAGTTAAAATATCGACTGCTTTATAAACATTGAGCGTACGCGATGAATGAATCACTTTGCTTAAATGGTAATGGTAAAAAGCATCATCTAGACCGACAGCAGCTTCGATTGCAGAAGTCCCTACAACTAAACCAGTTTCAGTATCTTCAAGTACAAATAAGTACCCTTCATCTTCTGGTTGAGCGACCTGTTTGGCAAATGAAGCTTCTGAACGAGCAATTTTCTTTGTTAGTAGTTCTTCATTAACAGGTAATGAAGTAAAACCATGTCCAGACTCATCCGCTATTTTTAGCAATTCAGCATAATCTGATTTTCGGATAGGGCGAACGATCATCATGATGGCGCTTACTCCCTTGTATGTAAGTGACGGTAAAGTGCGAGCAAACCAGAAAAGCTTGCTCGCAGATAGGATTATTACTGGGCGTTAACTACTGACGCGACCGCTTTTTCAAAACGTGCCATCCCTTCACGAATATCGGCTTCAGGAATCACTAAAGAAGGAGCAAAACGCACCACGTTTGCACCCGCAACCAAAGCCATTAAACCATTTGCAACACTCGCAAGCATAAAGTCTCGGGCTTTACCTTGGTACTGTTCGTTAACAACGGCGCCTAACAGTAAACCTTTGCCACGGATTTCGCTAAATACATTGTATTTAGCATTCACTTCTTCAAGTAACTCACGGAACAAGGCTTCTTTCGCTTTTACGCCATTAAGTACTTCGGGTGTATTGACTGTATCAAATGCCGCTTCAGCCACAGCACATGCTAATGGATTACCACCATAAGTTGAGCCATGCGTGCCCACTTTAAGGTGCTTTGCAATATCAGTTGTTGTGATCATCGCACCAATTGGAAAACCACCGCCTAACGCTTTTGCAGTTGTCAGAATATCAGGTGTTACACCTAATCCTTGGTAAGCATATAATTCACCAGTACGGCCAACACCTGTTTGCACTTCATCAAAAATAAGTAATGCATTGTGCTTATCACATAAAGCACGAACGCCCTGAATAAACTCAGCTGTAGGGCTAACAATTCCGCCTTCACCTTGAAGAGGCTCTAACATCACAGCACATGTGTTGTCTGAAATTAGCGCTTCAAATGCCGCTAAATCATTATATGCACAGTGATCAACATTGCCAGGTTTTGGACCAAAGCCATCTGAATACGCTGCTTGGCCACCCACAGTGACGGTAAAGAAAGTACGACCGTGAAAGCCTTGATTGAATGCAATAATTTGCGATTTTTGTTCGCCGTGATTATCAAGCGCCCAACGACGAGCGAGCTTTAACGCTGCTTCGTTCGCTTCAGCGCCCGAGTTTGCAAAGTAAACTTTATCAGCGAAAGTCGCATCAACTAATTTCTTTGCTAAACGAATAGCAGGCTCATTCGCCATTACATTAGCAACATGCCATAACTTTTCACCTTGCTCTTTTAATGCAGATACAAGTGCAGGGTGACAATGACCTAAACAATTAACCGCAATACCGCCCGCGAAGTCGATATATTCATCACCGGCTTGATCCCAAACTCGTGAGCCTTCACCACGGACAGGGATCACCGCTGATGGGGCATAGTTAGGTACCATTACTTCGTCAAATAATTCGCGATTTACAGTCATTGTATTTCCTCTATAAGTGAGTACAAGCTAGATAAACAAAATGATATTTTATCATTTGCTGTACGCTGTCTCTGGTGTCAAAGACAAGATTTAGATTAGCATTATTTCAAAAAAAACAGCTTATGTCTTGTAACAAAAAGTCGCTACAAGCCTTTATATTCAAGGGTTAAGATAATATTTCAATGAATATGCATAAGTATTTGAGTCATTCTGAGCAAAAGCCTATCAGGGACTATCCTAGATAGATTTACCTCTCGAAATGAATACTGCATTAATATACGGCAATTAATTTCAATAAATTGGTTATTTTTAGGGCTAAATCAGCATTTTGCTACTTAATTCTAGCGTAGGTGCCAATATTTGTAAGTCAATAGCTGAATTACCCACAAACCCTCAGCACCTAAAGTACAACTTCGACATGAGATGCCAATAGGTTATGGATATGCTTGGATAAAGTTGGCTAAGAGTGCTAAACCTGACTGAGTGAGAATCGCTTCCGGATGAAATTGCACTCCCTCTAAAGGTAAGGTTTTATGTTTTAACCCCATTATTTCTGGTTGGTGTTCAACATCAACCCAAGCAGTGACTTCAAGCTCAGCCGGCAATGAATCAGGTTCAACAACCAACGAATGATAACGACACACTGTCAGTGGATTATCGAGCCCTGTAAACACCCCTGAATTGGTGTGCCTAATAAGAGAGGTTTTACCATGCATGACTTCTTTGGCTCTGACAACCTTCGCCCCCAAAGCTTGTGCGATGGTTTGATGTCCTAAGCAAATCCCTAATATTGGATAGTCATAACGGCATTTGTCGACAATATCAAGCGACACGCCCGCTTCTGATGGTGATTTAGGACCTGGAGAAATGACAATATGATCGGGATTAAGCTTGGCAATATCATGCACTGTTATTTCATCATGACGCTTAACTACGACATGCTGATCGAGTCTTTGAAAATACTGGACCAAATTGTAGGTAAATGAATCGTAGTTATCGATCATTAACAACATAAATAATTCTCTGATAAGCAAAAGCCAGACATTGTCTGGCTTTAATAACAACGATAGTGATTATGGGCGAGGGATAAAACCAACCGCATCGTAAACGGCTTTTAATGTTTTCTCTGCTCTTTCACCTGCTTTTTCAGCACCTGCACGCATGATTTGATCAAGACGGGTTTGATCATCTCGAATCTCATGAAAACGAGCTTGGATAGGTTCAATCATCGCGACAACAGCATCAGCTGTATCTTTTTTCAAATGGCCGTACATTTTGCCTTCGTATTCTGGGACTAATTGCTCGATGGGGCGCTTTGTTGCCACAGAAAGCAAGGTCAATAAATTTGATACCCCTGCTTTTTCTTGAGGATCAAAATAGATACGTGCTTGCTCATCTGAATCAGTCACTGCTTTTTTAAGCTTTTTCTCGATTTTTTTCGGCTCATCCAGCAACATAATATAGCCATTTGGGTTGTCGTCGGACTTTGACATTTTCTTGGTTGGATCTTGCAAGCTCATCACTCGTGCGCCAAATTCAGGAATATACGGTTCAGGAATTTTAAACACATCACCATAAATATTGTTAAAGCGGTTTGCTATATCGCGAGTTAGCTCTAAATGCTGTTTTTGATCTTCGCCAACAGGAACTTGATCCGCTTGATAAAGTAATATGTCTGCGGCTTGTAGCACTGGATAACTATATAAACCAACGTTAATGTTGTTAGTATTTTTCGCTGACTTATCTTTAAATTGCGTCATGCGATTAAGTTCACCCATTTGCGCATAACAGTTAAGCACCCAGCTTAACTGAGCATGCTCAGGTACTTGAGACTGAACAAATAGTGCTGATTTTTCAGGGTCAATTCCGCAAGCGCTATAAAGCGCAATGCCATCTAATACACGCTGCTTAAGCATTTGAGCTTCTTGTCGCACTGTGATCGCATGTAAATCAACTAACATGAAAAAACAATCATGATCTTGTTGTAGGGTCAGCCATTGGTTGATTGCACCAATATAATTACCAATAGTCATGCCACCAGTTGGCTGAATGCCACTTAATACAACAGGTTTACTCATGTTCGTTTTTCTCTCTTTAAAATGATAAATCGTACTTGTATGCTTAATTACTTGGGATTTTAATCCTTTGTAACTCATCGGCAAAGTGAAATACGTGTTTTTATTCGACTTGTGCTAATTCAGCTCTCATTTCATCAATCACCGCTTTATAATCAGGCTGATTGAAAATAGCAGAGCCCGCAACAAACATATCAGCGCCCGCTTCAGCAATTTCTTTTATATTGGCAACATTCACGCCACCATCTACTTCTAAACGTATATTTCTGCCTGAAGCATTAATGAGTGCTTTTACTTGCTTGAGTTTATCAAGGGTCTGATGAATAAAACTTTGCCCGCCAAAACCTGGGTTTACAGACATCAATAAAATGACGTCTAGTTTATCCATAACATATTCTAAGCAAGAAAGTGGGGTTGCAGGGTTGAGTACTAAACCGGCTTGACACCCATGCTCTTTAATTAGCTGCAATGTCCTGTCAATATGCTCACTCGCTTCTGGGTGAAATGTGATAATACTCGCGCCCGCTTTTGCAAACATCGGAATTAAACTGTCTACAGGTTTAACCATTAAATGCACATCTATCGGAGCTGTGATCCCGTAATCGCGAAGCGCTTGGCAGACCATTGGACCTATCGTTAAATTAGGCACGTAATGATTATCCATTACATCAAAGTGAACAACATCAGCTCCGGCCGCTAAAACTGCATCGACATCTTCGCCTAAGCGAGCAAAATCAGCCGATAAAATCGATGGTGCAATTAGAAATTTTGACATGGTCACCTCTTACATATTGGGGTTGCTAATGTATACTATTTTATTTTGAATTTCACCTTTACAAACATTTAACAAATGATTAATATTATTTATCTTCGCATATATTATATTTATCATTCTGCTTGTTTTTTACTGTTTATTTGATTAAGCTTTGACCACGTTTTATGCAAAGGGGAATAGCTATGAAAGTCAAAGGAACAAAACGAATGTTGGTTGCTTCTTCTGTCGCTTTATTTTCAGCGACTACGTTTTCTGTGATCACTACCCCAACCTCTCAAAATTCACATTGCAGTTGCTCTAGTAACTACTCCAATCAATATGCTTATAATCGTGCGGTAGCACAATGCCGATTAGACAATGCGTCCAATAAAAGTTGGTTTGCATGGCTAAAGGGAGATAGTCGCAGTGCTCAATTTCATTACTTGGATTTGTTAGAGTTACTTAGCCACTCTGAACAAGATACACCTCCATCAGCGCAGTTTACTCCTACCAACTAAGTTGAACAATATGCTTTCAACACTACAGAGTATTGCTGCTGCCGCCTTTGGAGTGCAAAGCGAAAGAAAGCGCCAAGCAGATGCGACAGAACATTCAGCGACCAAGCTAATTATTGTCGGCATTATTAGTCTCGCGGTTTTTATATTTTCTCTCTATTTTTTAGTACAACTTATCTTAGCTTAACTACTTACAATACAAAGCCATTAATTCATCTACTTTATTTCTAGAGCCACCTTTGGGGCTGATCGTTCTTTTTACTTGAATCATATCAAGTGATGCTTGAGCGTAAATTTTTCTTGTCCAAACCGTATCATGATTAGAGATAAGTACAGGTGTATTGAGTTTAAAAGCGCTTTGCTCAGCCAAATTAGCTAATTGAGCTTGATCATCCAAACCAAACCCACCTTTTGCATACGAGGTAAATGAAGCCGTTTTGCTTAATGGAACATAAGGAGGGTCGCAATAGACCACAGATGAATCAGGCATATCCTTAAACACATCCGAATAACTCTTGCAGGTGAACGTCGCTTTTTGAGCCTTTTCAGCGAAGAAATAGAGCTCTTTTTCAGGAAAGTACGGTTTTTTATATTTTCCAAAAGGCACATTGAAAATACCCTTTAGATTATAACGACATAACCCGTTGTAACCATGTCGATTTAGATATAAAAATAAAATTGCACGTTCATACGCATCCTGACACGCATTAAATTGTACTCTGTACTGGTAATACGCGTCACTCTGATTATTTAAATCGACAAAAAGCTTACGTGCATCACTAATAAACTCATCAGGCTCGTTTTTTAATTCATTATAAAGATTGATTAGATCAGCATTGATATCATTAAGAATATAATGCTTAAAGTCTGTATTTAAAAATACAGAACCAGCTCCAACAAAAGGCTCTATCAGCGTGTCTGCCTCTGGTAAGCGTTTGGCAATTTCTTCGACTAAGCTGTATTTTCCGCCTGCCCACTTTAGAAAAGCGCGAGTTTTTTGTTTCATTTATTAATTAACAGTCTTTTTATCGTTAGGCTGAATACGAGCAATTTCTGCTTGTATAGTTTTTATCGTTTTTGAAAAGGGAGCTAAGGCTAGTAAGCTAGCTTCTAGCTGCGACTTAGCTTGTTGACTCTGCGCGATATTTTGGTACGGACCAATAGTAACGACCCACCAAGGTGCGTTGTTTCGTTGTGTTTGATATATTCTAACCTGATTGAGAGAGTGATTCATTATAAACTGCTGTAATGTTTCTTCATCGCTCACCGCAATTAATTGCAGCATCACTAGTTGTTGATCTTTTTCTATAAACCACTGATTATCATATCCAACAGCCAGCCTTGATTCTGGTTCTGGTTCTGGTTCTGGTTCTGGTTCTGGTTCTGTCGAAGCATTTTCAATTTTAGGAGTCGATGCGACCTCTATTTCGCTACTGGGTATTTCTTCAGTGTTGAGTATTTCAGTAGGTTTTGGCTTAACAACCATAAGATCACTTAAGATCGCCTGAGTCGAGCTTTTATCCTGCAGCTCATTCTCCTCCACCTGAGGATCCTGCTGATTATTCAATATTCTTGTACCTGATTGTAACTGTTCAGTTACTTCGCTTACACTTGCTTGTTGCACCTCTGATTGGTTATTCGCCATTTCTTCATTCGAATCTGAACGGACGGTCAATTTATCAGTCGATAATGCTAACGAGGTGGGATTTGAATTTGGAGTATTCGGTTTCGGTAAAACAGGCTGTTGTTTGTTAAATACAAAAACATAAAGCGATACTGAGATAACGATCAAAACAACCGATAGTAAAGCAATCAGCATTACATAAAGGTGCTTTTTCGATGAACTGTCATTCTCAATCTGTTGATTTTGAAAATCTTGCCACGCAAGCAACAACGTGGGGTTGCCATGTGCGGACTCTAGAAAGCTTAAAAAAACTGGATCATAACGGTGTGGTAACTCGTCATAATACATAGCTAAAAATTGTCGACTTTCATCTGAACTAATAGGTTCTAAATGTATATTAGTAATTGTACTGAGTGATGTTGGTTTATTTGCTGCTAATAAAAGCTTAACGAATTGAGAATACTGCTTGGCAACCAACTCAAATTCACTTAATAACAAGTCACTGCAATGATGAACGTTATCAAGCACGATCAAAATGCTCTTACTTTCGTCCACTCGAAATAGCTCGTCAAAATTTTCTGAAAAACTAAGTGCTTGATCGATTAAAGGTGAAGAAAAGCATTGCTCAAGTACTGAATTCATAACCGAGAGATCGGTCATTTTAGCCGTTAGTTGAACATATGATTTTATATGGTTTTGATATTTTTCTGATACAAAAGATTCAAGTAAATAACTTTTGCCAATACCTGACTGGCCGAGTAAACATATGATTGGTTGACCATACTCATATTGAAGCTCGATGCGATCTACCAATGCCTGACGACTAGGTAGGATCTTAGCTTGCATTTGGAGATATCAGATCCTGAAGCTCATCCAAAGTAACGTCCGAGACAAGTTCACATTGTCCAAAACATTTAGGCAAAATAAAGCGAATAGTGCCTTGTTTATTCTTTTTATCTTTTTTCATATGCTTGATGAATGCATCATAGCTCACTTCAATGGGAAACGAAGTTGGTAAATTAAAGCTTTCCAACAAACGCTGGACTCGGATTACTTCGTCTAAGTTTAACTTTCCACGTTTCTCGCTTAGCTGACAGGCCATCATCATCCCTGCCGCGACAGCTTCTCCATGAAGCCATTGCCCATACCCCATCTCAGCTTCGATAGCATGACCAAAAGTATGCCCTAGGTTCAATTGAGCTCTCACACCCTGCTCTTTCTCATCTTCAGCGACAATCAAGGCTTTAATTTCACAACAGCGGTATATCACATGTTGTAAAGCGTCATTATCAAGCGCCTTCAATGTAGAGACATTTTGTTCCAAATACTCAAATAACTCAGTATCATAAATCAAGCCGTACTTAATCACTTCAGCCATTCCCGCAGCAAATTCACGGGCAGGTAAGGTCGATAGGCTAAGCGTATCAATCAAAACCATGTCTGGTTGATAAAAAGCCCCAATCATGTTTTTACCTAATGGATGATTGACTGCTGTTTTACCGCCAACAGATGAATCAACCTGAGATAGTAAAGTCGTTGGGATTTGAATAAACGGAACCCCGCGTTGATAACAGGCAGCAACAAATCCCGTTAAATCACCGATAACTCCTCCGCCTAATGCTATTAAGCATGTATCTCGTCCACAATTGTTCTCCAGCAAAAATGCTGATACTAATTCAAAAGACGCAAGATTTTTATGCTGTTCACCATCAGGTAAAATTATATGCAAGGGGTTAAATGGAGCTAGTTGCTCTAAAAGTGTATCAAGATACAAAGGTGCGACCACATCATTTGTGACAATAATCGGTCTGTTGGTTCGTATAAACTCAGGAAGGTTAACCCCGGACTGATAAATTCCGGGGCCAATATAGATTGGATAACTACGCTCATCTAAATTAACGGTCAATTCAAGCATAAGCGTACCTCTCCTTTAACTCTTAAAAATCGAGTTTTTCAATAATTTGATTTGCAACTACTTTTGCACTTTGTTCGTCTGTGCGAACAACAATATCAGAAACCTCTTCATATAAAGGAACACGTTCTTCTGACAATCGCTCGAGCACTTCTCTCGGATCTTCCTCTGTTTGTAACAAAGGACGTTTTTTATCTCTTTGAGTACGAGCGACTTGTTTTTCGATTGGAGTTTCCAGGTAAACTACAATACCACGTGCTGATAACTTATTGCGGACATCTTTACTGATAACTGAACCACCGCCAGTTGCCAGAACTATACCTTGCATTTCAGTTAAATCAGAAATTACAGTTTCTTCACGACGTCGAAAACCTTCTTCACCTTCGATGTCGAAAACCCAAGCAATATCTGCACCTGTGCGACGTTCGATCTCTTGATCAGAGTCGAAAAATTCGAGGTGTAGTTGCTCTGCTAAATGACGACCTATAGTGCTTTTACCTGCACCCATTGGACCCACTAGAAATATATTACGTTTTTCAGCCATATCTGTTTAGTACAATCGAACTCTAAAATTTAAAATAAACCCCGCCTACTGAGCTGGCCCCAAAAATTAAGGGGCTGATTATCTCAGTATTCGAATAGGTATTTCAAGTGAAATGAAATAAAAAGGCCCATATGGGCCTTTTTATTTTTCGTTAGTCTTTTAAAATCTTTGGTGTAACGAAGATAAGTAGTTCTTTTTTCTCGTTTAGTTCGCTTGTCGACTTAAACAAGGTACCAAGGTAAGGAATATCACCTAACAGAGGTACTTTCTTCGTACTACTGACTATTTGCTGCTGATAGATCCCACCTAACACGACCGTTTGACCATTTTCGACCAATACTTGCGTCTGAATTTGCTGCGTATCAATTGCAACCGCAGGGCCCGTTGGGGTTTGTACTGTATCGCCACGCGTATCCTGAGTGATAACTAAGTCTAAGATAACTTTGTTGTCCGGAGTAATATGCGGCGTTACTTCCAAGCTTAATACAGCCTTTTTAAATTCTACCGTTGTTGCACCACTTGAAGCAGCTTGAACATACGGAATTTCTGTACCTTGTTCAATTCTTGCTTTTTTCTGATTGGCTGTAGTAATACGTGGGCTTGCAATAATTTCAGCTTTATTTTCTTGCTCTAAAGCTGATAGTTCCAAGTCAATTAATGTGCCGTCAGCTAATTTAGCAACGTGCATACCAATACTTCCCGCAGGACTACTAACAGGTAGATTTACATTTAAACGCTCAGTTAATGAAGGAATAATCCCTTTTGATATTTTCTCTGCTCCAGTAATCGTACCTGCAATACCATCGGTCATTTGCTGATCACTAAATCCCCAACGAATCCCCAAGTCTTCTTGGACATTGTCACGAACAGTCACCATTCTTGACTCAATAACTACTTGCTTCACGGCTACATCGAGAGTCTCAACCATACGACGAACGTTTTCAATGCTCTTTGCTGTATCTTTAATTAATAAAGTATTTGTACGAGGGTCTACAGAAACCGCTCCTCGAGCCGAAATAATTGAATTACCTTGTGATGTAAGCAAACCAGAGAACTCTTCAGCTTTTGCATAGTTCAGCTGTATATACTCACTATAAAGAGGCTCTAAGTCTTCGACAGCTTGCTTAGCTTGTAATTCTTTCGCTTCTCTTGCGGCTAATTCTTCTGTTGGGGCAACCATTAAGATTGAGCCATCCATACGCTTATCTAAACCTTTAACACGTAAGACGATATCTAGGGCTTGATCCCAAGGCACACCATCAAGTCTTAATGTGACATTACCTGAAACAGAATCACTGGTTACTAGGTTAAAGCCATTTAGATCTGCGATTATTTGCAAGACTGAGCGGATCGAAATATCTTGGAAATTAAGCGACATAGGCTTGCCTTGGTAATTTTTACCATCACCTAGGAAGCTCTTTTTAGATGTATCTTTCTCAACTGTTAATGTAAAAATATTATCTAATTGTTGATAGTTGTAATCAAATTCACTTGTAGTATCAATAACGATGCGGCTATTAGCACCATCTTTAAACGTTTCGATCGTACTTACAACAGTGCCATAATCCATTACATCTAATTGATAAAGAAGATCATCAAGAATGTCAGTGTTGTGAAAAACAGCCACTACTTTGCCAGCTTGTTCACTCACATCAATCGCAGCCATATTTTCTTGCATGAAAATCAAAATACGCGCTTCACCTTTTTCGCCACGGCGAAAATCAACAGCTTGGATTTTATTAATGTACGTTTGCGAATCATCAATAGAAGCTGTTTCGGCGACATCTTGTGTTGGGTTATCGGAAACGTGTAAGTAAAACAAGTTTTTATCTGTACGCGTCTGATAAATCTTAAGATGGTCTAAGTAAATTGTAACTTTGAAGCCGTCATTTTGAAATTCATGAGTGACGCGTTTAACACCAGCTTTATTAATCAATACTTCGGTTAAATTCTCTTCATAGTCAGCTTCATCAAAAAATAACTCGATACGAGCTGGTTCACTGAAAACCTGAATTTTTGGTTCAATATAAATTTCTTCATCGAACACAAATTCAATTTCTGTTTCGCCTTCTAATAGCGGGTTGTATCGTACATCGTATAACAAAGGCACGGCACTTGCTGAAGTGGCCATCAGTAAAAACAATAATGAGATTATTGCTGATAGTCGTTTATTCAACTTAGTTATTCCCTTGTGCATATAATTAAGCCCTATTTTATTATTGGGATGCATTGCCCGCCTCCACTATTTCTACTTTTGTCAGGCGTTCTTTCCAACATCCTGCACCATCAGGTATCATTTCTAATAATTCGATATAACTACTTTTAACTTGTAATACTCGACCGTGATATAAGCCCATGTAATTACCACGAGTCACTCGGTACAAGGTATCATCAGAAGCAGTTATCAATGCCCAAGTGTTTATCCCGCTGCCCAAAGTCCCTTTCATCGCGATGTTATCAAGTGGATAACCTTCCAATGGTTCCTTTTTACGTTTTGGATCTGGGTGCAGGCAGTTTTGCACTTGTAGCAAATTATCTTGAATAACCTCAGGCTTTGGAGCCACAAACGGGCTTCGCAACTCTTGAGCATTATAAGAGAAATGCTCAAATTTAGTTATTTCTGGGATAGGCTCTACTTTTGCTTTTGTTCCCGCACGTACTTGATTAATAAATTCTTGTTGCTCAGTGATATCATCAAAACAACCTGTTAACACTAAAGGTAACACAATATACATGATTTTTTTCATTATTGTGTCTCCTCATAGCGATAAGTCTTCGCTACAACACTAAATTGTAGTCGCTCATCACCGTTCGATTTTATACTGAAGTCATGAAGGCTCACAATACGAGGAAGCTGTGCAACCTTACTGACAAACTCGCCAAATTCATGATAACTACCCACCACTTCAATCTTAATAGGTAATTCAGTGTAAAATTCTTTTTCAATCTCAGGTAACCAACCAATCTTGTTAAATGTTAAACCACTGGTGGTTCCAACATAAGATAAGTCATCAAGTAGACCTGGTGTTTCATTCGATGTCGGTAAGCGCTTTAGCAATTGAGAGAACTTATCTTCCATTTCAATCATTTGCTGCTTATAGATTTCTAAATTACTCGCCACAGCATATTTGACTCTAAAAGTGGTTCGAAGCTCTTCTTCTTTCTCTAACGCTCTGTCATATCCTTCAATTTCACCTGAAACTAACAAATTGTAGGTTAACAGCGACACGGCAGCGGCGGTAATAATACCCGTTATAATCTTAACAACAAGCGGCCACGAACCAATATTCTCAAGATCCAATTCACTCAGATCAATTTCATTAAGGGCGTTTAAATCTATTTTCATTTGTCGCCCTCACCAATTTGCTCAAATGGTTTAACACTAAACTGCATATTAAAATCACTCAATAGGCGAGATTGTTGCTCTGCAGCGGTGATGTCTTGCATGACAGGTCTTTCAAATAAATATGAGTTTTCTAACTGACGTAACATAGATGACAGACGGTTGTTAGATTCACTTTTACCTATAATCTGTAGAGCTCTATCACGACGCTCTAAACTTGTAAGGTAAACGCCTGATGGAACCATTTTGGCCAATTCATCCATAATTTGCGTACCCAAGTTTCGGCTACTTTGTAATTCTTCGATTAATCGCATGCGTTGCTGAAGGCTTTCTTTCTTTTTATCAAGCTCTTTAATCTCAGCAATACGCTTATCAAGAACCACAATTTCTGCGGATAAGAAATTGTTTCGGACATTTTGGCCTTCTTTCATAGAACCGTAGACCATACTGATCACAAACATCGAGCCAAATGACACTAACGTAATCAAAAACAAAATAGACAGAAATTGCTTTTGCGCTTCTTTTCGTGACTCTTCACGCCACGGTAAGAGATTTATATGTGGCATGATGAAAAGCTCCTTAACGCTAAGCCTGTCGCGACAGCCAATTGCGCCTTTTGTTTCTCTAATTGCTCTCTATCAATACCAGGAGCTAGCTCCATTTGATTAAAAGGATCAATAATAATTGAATGGATACCTAACTCATCTACGAGTAATTTATCAAGGCCACGAATCAATGATGTCCCACCAGAGAGCACAATGTAATCTATTTGGTCTTTACCACTGGTTGTTAAAAACATTTGGACTGCGCGTCTGACTTGTTGTAAAAACGCAGTTTGGAATGGCGCTAATACTTCAAACGTATAGTTAGGGGGCAAATCGCCGCTTATTTTTGCTAACTCAGCTTCATCAAAGCTTTTGTTGTAATAAGAAACGATAGTATTAGTGTATTGCTCACCACCAAACACTTGGTCACGTGTGTAAACTGTTTCGCCATTTTGTACCACGCTAATTAGCGTCATGGCCGCACCTACATCAATGAAAGCCACCGTTTTAGCTGGTGCATCATCAGGTAGTGACGAATAGCAAAGATCAATGGTACGACTAAGTGCATACGCTTCAACATCAACAACTTTAGGCATAAACCCACCGCCATCAATAGCACCCACTCGCGCTTCAATACTTTCAGTTCGCGCAGCCGAAAGAAGTACATTTACTTTCGATGGATCCGCTTCATTAATATGAAGCTTTTCGAAATCCAAACTGACTTCATCTAACGGGTAAGGAATAAGACTATCGGCTTCAATTTCGATTTGGGATTCGAGCTCAGCATCAGAAAGCGCCACATCCATAAAAATAACTTTGGTGATTACCGTTTGGCCAGACACAGCTACAGCTGCCTGCTGAACACTTTTAGGCATTTTTTTGCGAATTTTGCTAATTACACGTGAGACAGCTTCGATATCTTGAATTGATCGCTCAACCATCGCACCTTTAGGCATAGGCTCAATTGCTATCGCCTCAAGACGCATATGCGCATCTTTTTGGCTGAGTAAGACAGCTTTTACAGAATGTGAACCAATATCGATCCCTACCATCCATACAACTGGCTTTTTTATTAGATTTGTTAACATAACCCTAACGCTATCCCTATTTTTTTATAATTATAATAACTTTATAAAATCTAGCGAAAAAATTTTATTCATTTTTTAATCAGGATATACTACCAGTGTTAAAACCTAAATGGGAGTCTGTTGAAGGATATTTAAGTGACTTTATTTAAAAACATTTTACGTTTTCTTATCATTTGTACCGTTGTCGGTATTTTAGGGATCGTTTCACTTTACTATTACGTCAAATCTGACATTCCAAGTGTCCAGGTTTTAAAAGATGTACAGCTGCAATCTCCACTGTTAGTTTTCAGTAAAGATGGCAAGCTAATCAATCAATTCGGCGAGAAACGCCGTATCCCATTAACGCGCGAACAAATCCCGCAAGATCTCGTCAATGCACTCATCGCAACGGAAGATAGCCGTTTTTATGACCACCCGGGCATCGATCCAATTGGTATTTTACGCTCCGCTATTGTTGTTATATCAACAGGAGAGAAAAAACAAGGCGCTAGTACTTTAACCATGCAGGTCGCGCGTGGCTTCTTCTTAACTCGAGAAAAAGCCTATATACGCAAAATAAAAGAAATTTTTATCGCGCTTCATATAGAACAACTTTTGACAAAAGATGAAATTCTGACTCTGTATTTAAATAAAATGGAGTTTGGCAACCGTGCTTTTGGTGCCGGTGCTGCTGCACAAGTTTATTATGGTAAAGACATTAGTGAATTAACACTTGCGCAACACGCAATGATCGCAGGTCTTTTGCAAGCCCCTTCAGCTTTAAATCCTATTCGTCATCCGCAAAGAGCTAAAAAACGTCGCAATATCGTTTTAGCGCGAATGTTAGACGAAAAATACATTACTGAAGATCTTTTCAAAAAAACCATCCAAGAACCAATTACAGCCAAGTTTCATGGTGCTGAAATTGAAGTATCCGCTCCTTATATATCAGAAATGGTGCGAGCTGAAATGGTTCGCTTATACGGTATTGAAGACGCTTATAATAAAGGATTCCGCGTTTATACTACGGTTCATTCGACCACCCAAATGGCAGCCGAAAAAGCGGTCATTGAAAACTTAGAACGTTATGATGTACGCCATGGTTACCGCGGCCCAGAACAATACTTATGGAATTCAGAAACTGACAATAGTTGGCTGCCAAGCGATATTTTAGACTTTCTTACCGATAAGCAAGAAATCAATGATCTAAAAGCGGCGGTAGTTACCGAAACATTTGAACAAAGCATGACCGCTTTGCTCAAAGACGGTCAATTTGTCACTATCGATTGGGATGGCTTAAAGTGGGCTCGTCCTTATTTACGTAATAAAAAACAAGGTTCAGCTCCTTCTACAACCTCGGATATTTTACACCCAGGTGCATTTGTTTGGCTAAAACCACTTCAAACCGGTCAATATCAATTGTCGCAAATTCCGCAAGTATCCGGTGCGCTTGTTTCATTAAACCCGCAAGATGGTGCCATTGAGGCCATTGTTGGCGGCTACAGTTTCGAGCAAAGCCAATACAATCGAGCCACACAAGCTAAGCGCCAAGTGGGCTCAAATATAAAACCTTTTATCTATTCAGCTGCGCTAGAGAATGGCTATACCTTAGCTAGCATTGTCAATGATGCTCCAATCAATAAATGGGACAAAAGTAATGGTACGGCATGGCGGCCAAAAAATAGTCCTGAAATCTATATCGGGCCAATTTTAGTTAGGCGTGCACTTGCCGAATCAAAAAACGTCATTTCTGTACGATTGTTAAGGGGCGTGGGTCTTCACCAGACTGCAGATTACCTGCTTAATTTTGGCATTAAACCGCAAGATATTCAGCGCAATGAATCTTTGGCACTTGGTAGCATGGCGCTCACACCACTTGAGCTTGCAACAGGTATTGCGACCTTTGCAAATGGTGGGCACCTTATCAATCCATATTTCATAGAAAAAATACATGATGCGAATGATGAAACACTGGTCGTTGCACAACCGGCCATTGCATGCGCACAGTGTAGCGATGAAGAGATCAATGAAAACGCCAACTTTAGATATGCACCACGCGTTATCTCATCACAAAATGCATTTTTAATTGCCGATGCAATGAAAAGTGCTATTTGGGGAGGTGGTAGCTGGAAACATAAAACATCATGGCGTGGCACTGGTTGGCGAATTCAAAAGCTCAAACGCCATGATTTATCAGGTAAAACAGGTACCACCAATGATGCTGTGGATACTTGGTTTACTGGGTTTAATCGCAACCTTTTAACCACAACCTGGGTCGGTTTTGATAGCCCTGGCATCCCACTTGGCCGAACTAGCTACAATAGCAATCTCGGAAAAGATCAAACCTTTGGTGGAGAATCAGGCGCAAAAACAGCTCTACCAGCTTGGTTAGCTTTCATGGAAGTAGCATTACAAGGCATGCCTAGCGCACCCGTTTATCAGCCCGATGGCCTCGTATCAGTTAGAATTGACCACGCTACAGGCCTGTTAAGTGAGAAAACCGATCACACGAGTGGTTTTGAGTTTTTCACTAAATCGACCGTACCAACACAATATGCACAGCCTATTAATGACACTATCTTTGAAGTAAGTGAGCCTGAACCAACTAAAGAAGAAGAGGAAGAGCTATTTTAATGAACCACCATGCATGCACACCACGAATGAATGTGGCTTCAACATTCTAGGTGCTTATTTTTAAATAATAGCCGCAGTAGAAACCACTCTTCACTTAAACCATAAAAAATCCGCTTTAGTGGATTTTTTATGGTTTTCTATAAATTTACATCAAGTAGTTTCTAATCAAGTCTTGCTCACTAAAGCCGACGTCTAAATCAGCTCCTCCAACAATACTCAAACAACAGCTCTCGTTTCAGATTAGGTTGATATAAACCAGAACTGTGGATATAAAATCCCCCTCAAGCTCAACTCATATCGAATTGATTTTTCTACTCGATCTATAAGAGAACAACACTTTATATATAAAAAGCCCGAACATCACTGCTCGGGCTTTTATATTTCAATGAAATGAATATGCGTTTCTATGAGCGTGTGATTATCACATCATTCCACCCATGCCGCCCATTCCACCCATGCCGCCCATATCTGGACCAGTAGAGGCGTCTTGTGGGATTTCAGCAATCATGGCTTCTGTCGTAATCATCAGACCCGCAATTGATGCTGCAAATTGTAATGCTGAGCGGGTTACTTTTGTTGGATCTAAGATACCCATTTCGATCATATCGTTATATTCGCCACTTGCAGCGTTATAACCATAATTACCTTCGCCACCTTTGACGTTGTTTACAACAACAGAGGCTTCATCACCTGCGTTTGTCACGATTTGACGAAGTGGTGCTTCCATTGCACGAAGTGCAACTTTGATACCGTGGTTTTGATCTTCGTTTTCACCACGAAGCTCTGCTAATTTGCTCGCTGCACGAACAAGCGCAACACCACCACCAGGGACAACACCTTCTTCAACCGCTGCACGCGTTGCATGCAATGCATCTTCAACGCGATCTTTCTTTTCTTTCATTTCGATTTCAGTAGCAGCACCTACTTTGATCACTGCTACGCCACCAGAAAGCTTCGCCATACGCTCTTGAAGCTTTTCTTTGTCGTAATCTGATGTCGCTTCTTCGATTTGTGCTTTGATTTGAGCAACACGGCCTGTGATGCCTTCTTCTTCGCCTGCACCATCGATGATAGTTGTATCGTCTTTAGTGATCACAACGCGCTTAGCAGTACCTAAGTCTTCTAATGTTGCTTTTTCAAGTTCTAGGCCGATTTCTTCAGAAATCACTGTACCGCCAGTTAATACTGCAATGTCTTGCAGCATAGCTTTACGACGATCACCAAAACCAGGTGCTTTTACAGCTGATACTTTCACGATACCACGCATGTTATTCACAACAAGTGTTGCAAGCGCTTCGCCTTCAAGGTCTTCAGCAATAATAAGTAATGGCTTACCTGCTTTTGCTACCCCTTCAAGTGTTGGTAATAGCTCACGGATATTTGATACTTTTTTATCAACTAAAAGAATAAATGGGTTATCTAGCTCAACCACACCTTTTTCTGCATTGTTGATGAAGTACGGAGATAAATATCCACGATCAAATTGCATCCCTTCAACTACATCTAACTCAGTCTCAAGTGCTTGACCGTCTTCAACGGTGATAACGCCTGACTCACGGCCAACTTTTTCCATTGCAGTTGCAATGATTTCACCGATTTCAGTATCCGAGTTCGCAGAAATGGTGCCTACTTGCGCAATCGCTTTAGCGTCAGCACACGGTACAGAAAGAGCTTTTAATTCTGCAACAGCTGCGATAACCGCTTTATCAATACCGCGTTTTAAATCCATTGGGTTCATGCCAGCAGCAACTGCTTTTAAACCTTCATTAACAATAGATTGAGCAAGAACAGTCGCGGTAGTCGTACCATCACCAGCGGCATCATTGGCTTTAGAAGCAACTTCTTTCACCATTTGCGCGCCCATGTTCTCAAACTTATCAGCTAGCTCAATTTCTTTTGCCACTGAAACACCATCTTTAGTGATAACAGGTGAGCCAAATGATTTGTCTATTACCACGTTACGACCTTTAGGACCTAACGTTACTTTTACCGCATCAGCCAATACGTTAACACCCGCTAGCATCTTGCTGCGTGCATCACCTGCAAATAAAACTTCTTTTGCTGCCATTTTTTATTTCCTCTAAATTCTTTATTTTCGTAAAAACATTTAAATACGTTAACAGGCTTGGATTAAATTAACCCACAATGCCTAAGATGTTGTCTTCACGCATGATCAAGTATTCTTGACCTTCAATTTTTTCATTCTTTTCGATATAAGAACCAAATAAAACGGTGTCGCCAGCTTTTACTTCTAACGCACGGACTTCGCCGTTTTCTAACACGCGACCATTACCGACAGCAACCACTTCACCGCGGGTCGATTTTTCAGCCGCAGAACCTGTAAGTACGATACCGCCTGCAGAACGAGTTTCTTCTTCTAAGCGCTTAACAATTACACGGTCGTGCAAAGGACGAATATTCATTGGATTGTTCTCCTAACTATCTCTGTTGTTTCAGAAAAAATTAACTAAGGTTTAATATGACTTCATAAATGGGGATTGAATGAACAAATCCCAAGTAAAAAAATTAAAAATTATTCTTTGCGTTGATACTCACCCTCTAACGCATCTTTTGACTCGAGTCGTTGCTCTGGTACTTCTCTAAATTCTTCTGCTTCGTAGGTGTTTGGCTCGCTAGGATTTGATTGCGAGGTTTGTTGATAATAAAACCCTTGTGACTGGCCTGACATTTTGATCTGTGCATTTTTAGCCAATTGTGCTGCTAGTTTGTTTCTCACCGCCGGTGTTAGCAGCAACAAACCCAATACATCCGTCATGATACCCGGTGTTAATAGCATCACTCCTGCTATCACTATACAAATGCCCGCTAATAATTCATTGGCCGGCATTTGCCCTTGCGCCATTTGCAGCTGTGCATTTTGTAGCGCGCTGACACCTTGTTGCTTAACTAATTTCGCACCGATAAATGCAGTTGCAACCACCAGTGCTAATGTGCTCCAGCCCCCAATCACCTCACTCACTTGCAGTAATAATGCAATTTCAATAATCGGAATAACAATAAACAATACAAAAAGGGCTTTGAACATAACGATTCTCTTTTCTAAATATGAAAGTTAAATGGGGATCTTCAGGTCTTAATTCAAGTGATAGCATTGTATCGTGACTGATAAAGATTGCGCATAAGTTCAATCAGATTGCTGCACATTTACTGAATTCAATTTAAAAATACGTTATAAATGAGCAATCCAGTTCATTTTCTTTGACGTATTACCGGAGTGTTTAGGTGTCGCAATACTGTATGATTTTTTGTACCTGTACAAATCAAGATGAAGCACGCAAAATCGCGATGCATTTATTGCAAACAAAACTTGCTGCTTGTATCAATATTTTGCCTGAAGTCGAATCACTTTATCTATGGCAAGGTGAATTTGAAACAAGCGTAGAAAGTAAATTGCTGATAAAAACACAACAAGAAAAAGTAAATGATGTCATCAGTACGATCAAGCTACATCATAGCTACGACGTACCAGAAATTCAGGCGGTGCCTGTGATTGCTGGTAATCCCGACTATTTTAACTGGATTGATAAGGTAATCAGTTAATGCGATTTATAGTACTTTTTATTAGCCTCTTTTGGCTCAGCTTCGCGCAAGCGAATAATAATGTGTTAGACGATTTGATTAAACCGAATCAACCTGTTTTTTTGAAAGTCGATCAGGCATTCAAACACGACTTTGACCAACAAGGAAAACAACTTTTCTTAGCGTTTGATATTGCCGATGGCTATTATCTTTACAAACAAAAACTTCAGTTTGTCGCCAAAGAAGCCACACTTATTGAACCTACGTTACCCGAAGGCGAAATGATTGAAGATGAATACTTTGGTAAAACAGATGTGTATTTCGGTGAGTTTGTCACGGTCCTGAAATTTAGCGAGATAAAAGAAGGGGCGGTTTTAAAAATCCGCTATCAAGGCTGTGCCGAAGCAGGGCTGTGCTACCCGCCCGAAACTATCACGATTCCATTAGTGAGCTATGCAACTTCGCCAAACAGCGAGCCATCTTCACAAGCCGAAGCAGACAAAACCTCAGGCACTGACTCTTCGTTAACAGAACGCTTGGCTGATCAAAGCTTATTAACCAATCTTGCTGTATTTTTTCTATTAGGGCTTGGTCTTGCACTCACACCTTGTGTATTTCCTATGTTCCCGATCTTATCGAGCTTAATCGCAGGCCAGTCAGGCGTATTATCAACTAAAAAAGCCTTTATGCTGTCCTTTATTTATGTGCAAGGCATGGCAATAACCTATGCAGCACTTGGCCTTGTTGTCGCCAAATTAGGCGGGCACATTACCGGTTACCTTCAACACCCGATTTTACTAATTAGCTTTAGTGTTTTGTTTGTCGTGCTTGCGTGTTCAATGTTTGGCTTTTTTGATATCAAATTGCCCGAATCTTGGATGACAAGATTAACCCAGCTGAGCAACAAACAAAAAAATGGCCAGTACGTTGGGGTGTTTTTAATGGGCATCTTATCAGGCCTAATCGCCTCTCCTTGCACCACAGCACCGCTTTCTGCTGCTTTACTTTATGTCGCACAAAGTGGCGATTACGTATTTGGTGCGGTGACATTATATGTATTGAGCTTAGGTATGGGTGTGCCACTACTTCTGATGGGGACATCTGGTGGCAAACTACTGCCTAAAGCAGGCGCTTGGATGAACCAAGTTAAAACTTTATTTGGTTTTATCATGCTAATGGTGCCGCTGATTTTACTTGAGCGCATTGTTGCATTCGACATCATCTTAATTTTAGGTGCATTACTTCTCCTTGCTACCGCTATTTATCTTTACTACTGGCAAATACAAACCCAGTCAGCCAAAGCTAAAACGATATTATGGACCAGTGCATTTGTGCTCGCGTTTATAGGCTTGAGTGTTTTGCAAAATCAGATATTTCCATCTTCTTCTGTTGTGAAAACCAGCTCTGGGCTACAAACAGCCCCGGCCTCTAATGAGTTTATTAACGTTAGTAATCTTTCAGAACTCGATAATATGCTTGCTCGCGCGCAACAAGAAAATAAGCTAGTAATGCTTGATCTGTATGCCGAGTGGTGTGTCGCCTGTAAAGAGTTTGAACATAAAACGTTCCCAGACGAAAGAGTGCAAGGTGAGTTCGAGCATTACATGTTACTCAAAGCCGATTTAACCGAATCTGACGAAGTCACTATGGAGTTTATGGAACGCTTCACTGTGTTTGGACTACCGAGTATCTTATTTTTTGATTTACAAGGTAACGAGCTTACAGAACAAAGAGTCACTGGCTTTTTAGATGCGACTGACTTTAGTGAACACCTCGAAAAATTGCGGCGCTCGCAAAACCTATAAACCAAAAAAGCGACTCACTGAGTCGCTTTTTTGTTATAAATGCCTCACGTCTGATTAGACCAGTATTTTGCTGCTATTTTCTTCGAACACTCTATAATAGTGCGCTAAAGTGAAAAAAAGTTGCTATTTACTGCTTTAAAACTTAGTTTAAGGCTTTGTAAATATAAAAAAGCTAATTCAGCTTACTTTAGAGGACGTTCACGAATAATGACTACAAAATCTAAGATTTTAGTCCTTAATGGGCCAAACTTAAACATGCTAGGCAAACGAGAGCCACAAACTTATGGTTCACAAAGCTTAGCGGATATTGTGGCATTGTTAACTCAACAAGCCAGTACGCTTAATGTTGAGTTAGAACACTTTCAAAGTAATGCAGAGCATTTATTGATAGATAAAATTCATTCAGCTTGGCATCAAGTTGATTTTATTATTATCAACCCTGCAGCTTTCACCCATACCAGTGTAGCCCTTCGGGATGCGTTACTGAGTGTGGAAATACCATTTATTGAAGTGCACTTATCCAATGTGCACAAACGTGAGGCCTTTAGACATCATTCGTATTTTTCGGATATTGCTTCAGGTGTCATTGTCGGATTCGGAGTAATGGGTTACCAAATGGCGCTAACGGCTGCCGTTAACCAATTACAAAACTAACATTATTAATTGCTAACCCAAAGGCGGGGTATTCAATGGATATTCGCAAAATAAAAAAATTAATCGAACTTGTTGAAGAATCAGGTATTGCTGAATTAGAAATCACTGAAGGTGAAGAATCAGTACGCATCAATCGTAGCAACTTCAGTAACGCACAAGTTTTTGCTGCTCCTCAACAACAATACGCAGCACCTGCACCAGCAGCGCCTTCTGTCGCGGCTCCTGCTGCAGTAGAAGCAGCTCCAGTTGAAACAGGCCACACCGTAAAATCACCAATGGTTGGTACCTTCTACCGTTCGCCATCACCTGAATCAGCATCATATGTTGAAGTCGGTTCGTCGGTAAATGTAGGTGATACATTATGCATCATCGAAGCGATGAAAATGATGAATCAAATCGTCGCTGACAAATCGGGTGTAGTTAAAGCTATTTTGGTTGATAACGAAGATCCAATTGAATTTGATCAACCGCTATTCATCATTGAATAATCGAGCAAGTTTAGAAGGCCAACTCTATGTTAGATAAAGTAGTTATCGCAAATCGAGGTGAAATAGCACTTCGTATATTGCGCGCCTGTAAAGAGCTCGGTATTAAAACCGTAGCGGTTCACTCTACAGCTGATAGAGATTTAAAACACGTACTTTTAGCTGATGAAACTATTTGTATCGGTAAACCAGCTGCTTCTGAAAGTTACTTAGATATCCCGCGCATTATTGCAGCGGCAGAAGTAACAGATGCAGTAGCGATTCACCCAGGTTATGGTTTTTTATCTGAAAATGCAGACTTTGCAGATCAAGTCGAGAAAAGTGGTTTCATTTTTATCGGCCCTCGTGGTGACACCATCCGTATTATGGGTGATAAAGTTGCCGCTATCGAAGCAATGCGCAAAGCCGGTGTTCCATGTGTTCCAGGCTCTGACGGCCCATTAACCGCTGATAATGAGCGTAACATTCAAATCGCTAAGCGCATTGGTTACCCGGTCATTATTAAAGCTGCCGGTGGCGGCGGTGGTCGTGGTATGCGTGTTGTTCGTAGCGAAGCTGAACTGGTTGATTCTATAGCATTAACGCAACAAGAAGCAAAACAGTTCTTTGGTAATGGCATGGTTTACATGGAAAAATTCCTAGAAAACCCACGTCATATCGAAGTGCAAGTACTTGCTGACGGTCAAGGCAATGCCGTTCATTTAGGTGAACGTGATTGTTCGATGCAACGTCGTCACCAAAAAGTAGTTGAAGAAGCGCCAGCTCCGGGTATCACTGCTGAAATGCGCAAATTTATCGGCGAACGCTGTACCCGTGCATGTATCGAGATTGGTTACCGTGGTGCTGGTACGTTTGAGTTTTTATATGAAAATGGTGAGTTCTACTTCATTGAAATGAACACCCGTATTCAGGTTGAGCACCCAGTAACCGAAATGGTCACCGGTGTTGATTTAATCAAAGAGCAGTTAAAAATTGCAGCGGGACAACCGTTATCTTTCACTCAAGATGATGTTGTGATCCGTGGTCATGCGATTGAATGTCGAATTAATGCTGAAGATCCTGAAACATTTATTCCTTCTCCGGGTAAAATTACTCGCTTCCACCCTGCAGGTGGTTTAGGAATTCGTTGGGATTCTCATATTTATGCTGATTACACTGTGCCACCTCATTACGACTCAATGATTGGTAAACTAATCACTTACGGTGAAAACCGCGATGTGGCGATAGCCCGTGCAAAAAATGCACTCAATGAGCTTGTGATTGACGGTATAAAAACCAATACCAATCTTCACAAACTGATTATGGCTGACGAGAACTTCCAAAATGGCGGTACTAACATCCATTATTTAGAGAAAAAATTAGGTCTCTAATTTTATTTTCTGAGTTTCATGCAAAAACCAGCACACAAAGTGCTGGTTTTTTATATCGGTACCCTCATAGCCAACCCACCACACCTTTTTTAATTCGAATAACAGGCATCAATACAACACAAGCTTCATTTAATTACCCCTTTATCATTAGCATCATTTTTGCTTTAAACAACCCAAAACCGCCAACACTGCACACTATATAAGCAGTTGTGCTGCTTATTCAGAGATTTACGCTTTTTGCTAGTGACAAGCGAAGTAAAAATTTTTATACTGCTCCCCGCTTAGTCAGTTTATGGCTAACGCGTCTAAATGGCCCCTTAGCTCAGTTGGTTAGAGCACACGACTCATAATCGTTAGGTCCCCAGTTCAAGTCTGGGAGGGGCCACCATTTTTACAAGCTTCCTAAGTAAACACCTACTAACAGAATTTACCCTGTGCTACCTCTGTGCTACTTTTTATAATATTAATGAACCTAAAATGATGCAATAATTACATGTATATTTTGAATTCATGGGTTACTCTGTTTATGGGTAAATTAAATGGAATGTTTTTTACTTAACTGGTTATGAAAAATATCGAACTGACCAAATACGACTTTCAACTTATGAGCAAGGTCTTTAATAAAAGCATCCTAGTGGAGCTTGCCAAGTTTGGTGAGAGTCATACGCTTGAAAAGATAGTTTCTGAGTTAGAAGCCAATGTGATTCGCCTCGATTATCAGAACCTACCTGCATTTTTTGAGCGGGCATTTCACTTATTGAGACAGCATTACCCAAATGAATATATATATAAAAATGCTATCGCAGAAAAAATAGTAAGAGGGAGGCATAAGCTCTCAAATTCACTCTATGTCACAGAGTTCAAGGTTAATAATACTATTGCGGATGTTGCTATTTTTAATGGTACTTCAACAGCATATGAAATTAAAACTGAGTTTGACTCTTTTCAAAGATTAGACTCTCAGTTGAAAACTTATAAAAAAGCTTTTGAAAGGGTTTATCTTGTTGTACCAAGTGTTGATGTAGAGAAGGCTCTAAAAGTTGTAGACGGTACTACTGGGCTTTATGAATTAACAGATAGATATAGCCTAAAAATGTTAAGAGAAGCATCTACAAACATAGAAACTTTTTGTTCAGAAACAATATTAAATTGTTTAAGAGTGCCTGAGTATATGCAGATTATTAGCAATAACTTTGATTACAGCCCAGCACTGAGCCCATCAAAAAGAAAACAAGATTGTATCGAGCTATTTGCAAAACTTGATATAAACACTCTTCATAAGGAATATCTGAAACAAATTAGAGCTAGGGAATACTCAGATTTAGAAAAAAGCACTTTTAAGGATTTTCCTAAATCATTAACCTCAGTCTTGTTGTCAAGTCGCTTGAATAAAAAGCTTTTATTAAATTTACAATCCTGTATTGTTGGTTAGTAAATACACAATACAAGGAATGTGAAAATGTATCACTCTTATCTACGTGGTAAGCAGTTTGAATTATTAGCTGTTCGTTATGTTATCGACAAAATTACAGAGAGCAATTCTACACCCATTATTGAGCCAGTTAGGCAGTCAAGCAGAGACATTCTTAAATGTATAGAAGTCTTAGAAGAAAATAATTCAAATTATATCATTGTTTCAAACCCTAAAGTTGGAGAGTTAGCCAACAATTCGCTCGCAAGAGAGCAACTTTTAGATGGAATTTCTAATACCTATCCTAATGCTGAATTTGGAATAATTGTGAATGATACATCTACAAATACAGAAATTAACACTATTCTCGATAGGTACCCACAACATAGTTTTTCAATTATTCATTTTGGTCAATTTCAGGATATCCAATTATTACAAGAGATATCAGCAACGAATAGGCAGTTTAAAAAGCATATTTTTATAGAGCATTGCTCAAGTAACTTTTATCAATCACAATTTAGTGATTTTGAGCGTGTATTAATTGATGATTGCTTTAATCGTAGGTCCACTAATAGAGAATATAGAGCTCAGTTAGAAGAGTTTTTTACTGATTTGCATGTCAACTATGCAAGTCGAGGTTTTCAAGGCTACGGTGACTTTTCTGTGGTGGGTGATTACTTCTCAGAGGGAGGCGGGCAGGCCATAACAGCTGCTCTTCATATCACTTTTGATAAGCCGACTTTAGAAATATATATGAGGCATTTTTTATCAGCTGAGAGGCAAGTAGCTGATGAAGTGCCGATTTTGCTTGAAGAGGCTATTTCAGAATTAGAGGCTTTTATAAGAACTAAACCTGAAACCTTAGTGTGGTCAAAGTCTCTCAACGAATTGCTAGAAATCTATCAGAATGGTTGTCAAACCAGCTTGGCATATATTAAAAAGCTATCAATTGCTCATCACTTTGAATTAATGCATAAAGTACTAATCAATGGGTAGCTTTTATCTCAAGTAAACTTGAGTAATTTCAGCCCTGAAATGGCCTAGCTCTTGCGATACTGTCTCAAGAGCTATAGACCTACTTAAACCGAAACTCTTTAGCTCAGCCATTCTCTCTTGTGCGTAGCTATGCCTGAGGCCATGACCGCCATTAGAAAAAAAGAGTGTGCGACTAGATGCTTTTGAGAATGAGCATGACCATTTATGACCACCACCAATATCATAACGTTGCAAATAGTTAATTTCCCTATCACGAACCGTTATAGGCTGCGCTAAGCGCCTTTGTTCTAGCTGGTTAGCTAAAGTGTTAGGTATTAGTACATCACGGATTAGGCCACCTTTGCCTTTAACTGTATAAATACAACCTTCTCGACCAAGCCATTTGCTGTCTAACGTTGGGCGGCTATCTGCTTTTCGCTCTGATACTCTGGCTATTGTTAAAAGTTCATGTGCTCTTAATCCTGCTGCGTAGGCTATTTGTGTAGATAAATTATATTTTCTAGTTTGATGTTCACTGATTGCATGAGCTTGGACTGGAGTGTAGGCGCGAGACTTTTCGATAATCTCTTTTTCGGATTTTATTACAGTCAGCGTTTCTTTAGGGCCAAGTTTGCCGTTGAGTTTAAACATAGCTTGGATTGCTTGACGTTCCATATCTAACGTTTTTTGGCCTGCAAACTCACTGCGATAATCAAGGTATTTATAAGCATCCTGAATGCTCATCCCTTGCACACCATTAATGCCAATATCCTTTGACCACCGAGCTATTTTTATAAGTGCTGTTTTATAGCTTCGAGCGGTACCTAGAGATTTAATAATTTTGTGCTTGTATAAGTTTTTAGCCAGCTTTTCCGCTTGCGTTTCTGGTTTTGCGAACTTAGCCATTCTTTTGTACCCACCGTTTTACAGTTGTCCAATGTGCTCTCACTCCTTTACGCAAGAGCCATCTTTGTAGGTTAGCTATATTCGTATCTTCTTCGTAAAGAGCCAGAAGTCGTTGTTTATGTTTATCGAGCTTGGATGGCTTAAATCGTTTTTTACTGATCAATTTTTTCTCATTTTTTAGGCGCAATGCTTCTGCTTTAGCATTAAAGGTCATAGTTATTCTCCGGTGTGATTGTAAGAAAAACTGGCTGATAAAGCTCAGCGGCTAACGCCTATTCGCCCCTGTTTTACGCATGCGTAAGGCTCGGACTGATCGCGCCTAAAAATCAAAAGACTTGGTTTTATACTGAAGCGGAAAGCTTCTGAAGTGGGGGTTACAGAGAATGTAACAACGTGTTGAAGGCAGCAGTGCAGCGCCTATTTTATTCTTGCCCGAAGGGCTGGATTAATATTTAGATTAGCAGCTTTAATTTATATTTCAATCTGCAAATAAAAATCTGCGTGTAAGATGCTCAAGAGCCCATACCCCGCTATGTGCAAGCCTATTTTAGGCTTCTACATAGCGGGGTATGGGCGAAGCCCAGAAAAGAGGAGGCAATTGCTCATGATGCCTCAATTTTAAATATTTAAATTGAAGTTCCATCGACCAAGAGAAGTACATATGATGTAATTCGCACTATTAAAAGCTTTAAATTACTGAGAATAAAATGGATTTTTTAAAAAATAATTTCATACGAGTTCCTATATTGTTATACCTAGTTGGTTTTGTTGTACATAACTCATATTTGGCAAGTTATGGTAGTTATGAATTTGAGCTTGTAGAAGCTAGGTATATGCTTACTGGATTTGGTTCAGTTTTTATTTTTACATCAATGTTCCTGTTTGTGTTTTATAGAACGAATATCTCAGATGTTTCTAAAAGTTACGAGCCAAAAATTTTGTTCCCCTGGCTACTGAGAATTTCATCGATACCAGCAGGAATATACAGTATTTTGCATAGTGCTGATTTTTTAGAATTACCTTTCTCAGCATTTGGCGCTTACATGAATTTTGGTGTTTATATCTTCTATAGTAGTTTTTCTTTGTTAGCTATAGAGGTCATAAGAGGAAAGCGGTTTCAGTCAAAGTTACTTAAGATATTAATCTATATAATTACAATCCCTTTTATAGCTCTTCTTTTCTTTGCAAGCAGTGAGAGTGAATTATTGAGTCAGTACTCAAAGTTTACTTTGTATTTTTTCTTAGGTGCTTATGGAATAGCGATTTCTCAAGATGATGAAAAAAAGGGGGTACAGCTTAATCATTTAGATCTGGACTCAGATCCGAAACATGAAAAATATTTTTCTCTAATGTTTGCTCTTCTTTGCTTGGGATATGGCCTTTTTCAATTTATTTCTATTTATTCGAATCATATTTACCCTTATATACCAACTGCTTTGGGTGGCTCAAAAGTAATTAATGCAACAGTCTATCTAGCTGACTCAAAAGCTAAAGTTAAAGTTAAAATCATTCAAGAAGGTCATAATTGGTTTCTAATATACAATGAAAAAACTTCTACCATTGAGAAAATTAAATCATCAGAAATTTTAAAAGTTGAATATCAT
The DNA here is from genome assembly GCF_014925405.1 of Pseudoalteromonas ulvae UL12. Classification (NCBI taxonomy): domain Bacteria; kingdom Pseudomonadati; phylum Pseudomonadota; class Gammaproteobacteria; order Alteromonadales; family Pseudoalteromonadaceae; genus Pseudoalteromonas; species Pseudoalteromonas ulvae. The sequence continues at coordinate 142,798 of NZ_AQHJ01000029.1, read as the reverse complement.
ATGGATAAGCTTCCTAAGCTTTTAAAATAAAATATTAATTAGTAAAAGTAATCTTAGGTGTTATCAGATGCTTCACCATAATGTTCTAGAATAGCTTCTGCTAATTCATCCTCAATACAATATAAATAAGCAGTGGGTACTTCTAAAATATCAGCAAGTGCTTTCACTGTTTTAAAGTCTGGTGCGTGTACGCCTTTTTCGTATTGGTTCATTCTTGCCGATGCCGCAAACTCATCCATGCCAGCTAAAATCCCTAACTGTTTTTGTGATAGCCCTTTGGCTTTTCTAGCCTTTTTTAAGCGCTTTGGAAATGGTGATTCGTCATTAGTTTTCATTATTTATAGTTCTTAGCTTGAAAACTAAGAGTTTCTTAGCTTTAATGAATGTTTGATACTAAGGAATACTTAGCTTTTAATTTGACATGCCAAATTGGGTTTGGAGGAATGAATATGCTTGAAACATTTGTGTGTGTATCAGTCAGGACTATCTACTTGTTGGTAAGTATATTTACAAGTGATGAGCAGTCGTCGAAAGAAAACGAGCAACTAGATAAATTGAATGATGGTATGGGCAATATTATCGCTGATGGTGAATTTATGTCGCGTGAAGAAGCTGAAGATGCACAATCACGTGGTGAGCTTTACGACACCTATTACTAATCATTTAAAGAATAGGGGGTGAGCAAAATTAGGCATGCCTAATTTTAAGGAGCAATGTATGGTACTTTTAGATCTATACAAAAATGTTGAGCTAAGGCCATTTATACCTGTAGTAGCTGAGTTTCAAAGCCGTTTAGCTGGTATAGAAGCTGAATGTGAACCATTAGGGCTATCATTTGAGAAAGAAGTTCAGTCAGAACAGGAAATCTTTTTTGCTTTGATTTCTCAGAAAGCACTGGCTTTTGACTTAACAAATGAAATCGGTGAGGTTTGGGATATTAGATTAGAGCCTTTCAGTCATTTTAAGTCTCGAAGCAAAAAAATCACCTTCCCCTTCATGGGTTGTAATGAGCAGAAGCAACAAAATATTAGTGAGTGGATTATTGCTTTGTGTAATTGGGAAGGATCTTTTCTATACTCAAGTGCAAAGCATTAGCTGAGATTGCAGTTATGACATTATACGAATGGTTTCAAATGTGGATTTTAATGGTGTTAGCGATTCGCGCTACTCGACGCTACGACAAGCTGAAAAATGACCTTTTCACAGCAATTAAAGAAGGCAGGATTTAAACATGGCTCCTGTACTCGCTGGTTGCGCTCTGATTCTAAGTCTTGTGATCTTCTTCGCTACTTTGTTTTATCTTAAATGTAAGTGATATTACGTAGACCTCTCCAAAAGCCTACTTAAAAAGATTATCAAGAAAATTTTTTTGTAGGCCTTTTTACTAGCTAACTCCAAATCTAAAAAATAATACATATAAAAATCAGTTATTTAATTTTATTGATAACTAAATTAAGTTACTTTTCCTCTAAACTGTTAAAAACCCCCCGAAAGTTACCCCTGTTTTTCAAGGACAAGCTTCTTACCACTTAATTACCATTGTCGCTCAACTAATTAATAATGTGTTGAGCTAATAATTGAGCTCAACGCTTACGCTTTGAGGTCAATAATAATGGAAAAGGTATTTTATCGTTCAGAAGAAGTAGCCGACTTACTTTTTATCAGCAAACAAGCTCTTTTTAATCAAATCTCTAAGAACAAACAAGGCTGTGGAAATTATCCATTACCACCGCATATTAAAATTGGCGCTCGATTACTTTTCCCTGTTGAAGATTTTCACAACTGGCTAGCTTCTCAACCAAGAAACAAGTAACGCAAGCTATGGCGTATTTCGAATGCAAAATGACTCATGTCAATTTGAAATCAGATATGTTTTCAATGGTGTGGCCTGTGTTTGCATTAGACGGGAAGTCTAAAGGTGTTTTGGATTTTTCATATAAAGGCGTATCGATAAAAATTGTTCCGAGCGTCCTGGGTCGAGCAACCATCAAAGATAAAGAAGTACTCATTTATTGCTTGAGCCATATCATGGCTGCAAAAAATGCTAAGTTAGAGCTCAGTAACACGGTTCGCTTCAACACCTATGATCTCCTAAAGGCTACAGGGAGAGGAACATCAGGAAAAGAGTACAAACTTGTTGAAAAGGCTTTATATCGACTCGCAGGAACTTTAATTGCGACTGATTACAAGTTTAATGGCCGAAGATTTTTGGAAAATATGGGTCTCATCGAAGGCTTTAAGTTAATCGAAGGTAGTGGTTTAAGCCGCTGGCAAGTAACATTGCCCGATTGGCTCATCGAGACGATTGATGACAATGATGTATTAACATTACATGAAGACTACTTTCAATTATCAAAACCATTTGATCGCAGACTTTATGAAGTCTGCCGGAAGCGCTGCGGTAGGCCTTCTAAGCAAGTTATAAAGCTAGATAATTTACGGGAAAGAATTGGTATTAGATCGTCATTGTCAGATTTAAAAAAGCGGCTTAAAAAGATAGAAAAAATACTCGATTACCGATTGAAGGTGGAAGGCGACAGCTTATATATTTTTCGTGATACTGGAAGTGGAAGGATGGAACTCGCGAAACTGAACTCCGAACTTTTATAAACAGGGTAAAACACTGGTTAGTGTCGTACTTTTGATCTTGAATAACGTCGTACTTTTGATCTTGAATAGTATCGTACTTTTGATGAAAGCTGTCGTACCTTTAACTTTTTTGATTCGTACTTTTGATTTTTTATATCCTCTGTAGCCCTTTTACTAGCTGTATATTCAATGTTCTAAACAGGGAAAAGCACTAAACGTATTTATAAATATAGAAATAAACACAATCATAATTTAAGTGTTTTTACATTTATCGGTTCATTAGCCACTACTGTTAAAAAAGCCTTGTTTATCAAAGAATAGAATTTCTAGAATCAGAGCGCCAAACTGTAAATAAAGAGATTGATTGAGTAAAAAAAGAGCGCCTATATTGATCTTTGAATTGGTATGCTGTTAATATCTGCACCCCGGGCATATAAAATTTTATATTTATTTTATTGCTTTGGACGATGGTTCCGACTAATTTTAGTGCTGGACGATAAAAGGATAAACTATGTACATTCTATACACATTGATTGCTTTCATTGGCTTAACTATTGCCTTGAACCAAGCTTTTTCTATTTTTTCGGATAGCAAACAAAGAAATAAAATGAAAAAAGTCGAAAGTAAATTAGGTAAGGCTGGAGTTACACCTTCTGGATCAACCTTGTCTCATGGTATGTATATAGACCAAGATAGCGGTGAGCTGGTTGCTGACCAAAAACCGTCAGCTGTGTGGTATAAGCGTCTAATATAAAAATAAAAATAGAATTTTGATGTAACAAAGCTCACCTTGGGTGAGCTTTTTTGTATTTAGGAATTATTAATAAATGGATTACACTCATATAGGCTGGATTCCCTGCATTAACGGCCATTTGGATTATGGGTTAATGGCACCAGGCATTTCTGGAAGTTTTACAAATAAGAAACTACAAGATCCCAAAACTACTAAAATTAATTATGGTTTTTTGAAGCAGTATGACCATCATGCTCGCAGAATAATATTGCAGTCAAAGTTAGATTGGAAAGATTCTAATACTAAAGGCTGTGATGGGCAATTTAGAGTAATAGTTGTTGCTGAAACTAATGAATCAGAAAACTTAGATGAAAGAAACTTACAAGGTAAGTTATTTATTTATCCTTTGGCTCAAGAACCAAAATTAACGAAGGATGGAGAAAGTTCTCTCCCTTGGTTTGAACACATTCATAAAGCAAAGCCTTTGCATAAAAAAATTTCCAGTAAGTTAACATCAGCTGAGTGGAAAGGGATTCAAACAGACTTGAATCGACATTATAATTCTGTCGTTAAAGATTTATCAAAAAACTTTAATAAGTATATTGAACAGCATTTTTATGAAATCAGTTTTAGTGTAGATCCTCGCGGTTTCACAAAATTGAAGTTAACTAATTCTTTATCTAAAGTAGCTGAGAATAAAGCGTATTTAGCAATGCGACAGGCTTTTTATTATATAAAGTACTCTTTGCACTCTCATAAACATCATTATATTGAAGAAGACTCTTTAACCACAATAGTTCCCTATGAAGCGGAATCTCCATATGCTGTGGGTTTAAAGTTGTTAGGCCAGCTTAAACGAGAGTTAACAAGTATTAAGAGAACTTACTCTAGCGGCGGTCAAAAAGCTTTTGGTGAAGAGCAAGGGATTATTTCATATATGAACTCTTTATGCGTATCACTTAAATCGGCTAGATATTTAAAGCCATCTACTTACAATAGGGAAAAAGAGTATTTAAATTCGTTGTCTAATTCGTTTTATGTCCAATCAGGAAAACGAGATAGAAGAGATAAGAGCGAGTCTGATATTAGATCAACTTACAGAACATATGTCGCTTGGGCGTTTTCTTTAGTGAGTATTTTATGGCTTGTAGTTATAAAGGGATTTGTTAAATATCCAGATACAACTAAGTTTGAAGTTCCAGGTGGGTTGCCTTTGCAGCTAATTTTAGTAGTTGTATTTTTGCTTTGCTCTGTTTATTTGTACGTTAACCTTGTTAAGCGAAAAGTTGAAAATACACTTAATACTGAAGGCCTTATTGCTTGGGTAGAAAAAAATTATATCGTTGAGGATAAAAAGTTTCGTCGTAATCAGCTAGTACGTATATTCAAAGCTGTAGCTACGGTTATTGCTACTGTATTAGTGATTGTTGCTTTAGATTTTGCTGTCAGTCCTTAAGCTTGGAGTGTTAGCAAATTGAGCTCTAGAGCTATTAGCTAACACTTCCCAATTTTAACTTAACAAAGTGCTCATTAATTCTACTTTTTGTTCTTTAGTTAAGCTTGCTAACAGACTTTTCATTTCACTCATTTGATCATCAGGCTTTTCTTCAATCAAACCTGCATATTTGGCTATTGTTTCTGTTACTTTTTCTGCGGGCTCTTTAAGCTCCTCAGCGGTTAAAATTAAATAGCCAGCAGTAACATCACTTTTATCTGTAATATGGTTTAGAAGGCGTTTCAGGAGGTATCCTGACACTCCGCTACTCTCAGCCATTGATGTAAATGTACGGCGCAAATCATGCGAAGTGATTTTTACTCCTGCAATTTGACATACATGTTTCAACGTCTTTTTAGGATCAGTTAGATAGCCCTTTTTACTATTTGTCCCAAATACATAGTCAGATACCTTATATTGTTTTCGTCGATTAAATATCTCTGCTAATCGATCTGTAATAGGGAACTCGACATCTAAGCCATTTTTTGTATCTTCTAAAATGAATATCCTATCTTCAAGGTGTACTTGTGACCATTGGAGTTGCAGTAGCTCAGACCTTCTCAGGCCTGAAAAGGTTAAGAACTCCAGATAATCACAAAAGCCGACACGGCTATTTTGACGATATTTAGCAGCTTCATTTCTAACTTCATATAATGCGTCTATGAATGGTTTTAGTTGTGAACGACGTAGTCTTGTTGTCTTACGCTTTACATTATTCCAGCTTCGTTTTTCAGAAAGTGCATCAACAGGGTTTTCTGGAAATAATGAGCGACCTTCTGAAGACTTGTATTCAGCTTTAGCAAAGTTAAATAAAGCACGCATTAGGCGCATGGTATAATTTGCTTGAGCAGGGCTTCTTGAGGTTATTTCTCGCTGGCGCTTTAAAATCATTGTTTGATTAATATCGGCCAGGCGCTTGTTATGCCAGTCTGGTAAATAGCAGTTTATTTTTTGGTGGTAACCTCTTTCAGTTATAGGTTTAAGATCTCTAGATTCGATGTATGAATCAAAAGCTTCTTTCAGAGTAATCGAAGCCGCTCTAAATTGGCGCTTAAGATCGTTTGGGTTTATACCTTCAGCGATATCTGCCATTACTTTTCTAGCCATTCGCCTTGCATCATCAAGTGAAATTGATGGAAAGTACCCAAGGGTGACATTAATAGGGGTGTCTCTTCCTGGTATCTTTTTATAGACTCTAAATGACTTCTTACCTGCTGCGCTCACTTCTAAAATGAGTCCTGACAATAGATTGTCATAATAGCGAGTGCGTTTTCCGTTTGATTCGATCTTTTCAAGCGACAATTCTGTGAAGCGAAATTTGGTGTCTGACATCTGGTGCTACCTCTGTGCTACTTTGAACGTAAAATTTAACGTTCTGAAATACATAATGATTTATGCATCAGAGGTAGGAGTTATTCAATAACCCTATGATATAGCTACAAAAATTAGTAAATAGTTATATCAAAAAGTAACTCGTAGTAAGTCCTTTTTTTGCAACTCATAATCGTTAGGTCCCCAGTTCAAGTCTGGGAGGGGCCACCATTTTTATCCCAACACTCACTATTTTTCTGTCTTTTTACTTATGTTACTATCTTGAAAAAATCACATAAGAATCATAGATATGGATATTTATTTAGATAATTACTTAGTCAACAGTGCTTATTTAGGCCTGTTTATCATTGTGCTACTTGCTGCCAAGTGGGTTTACAACCTTACCACCCCGTACGATACGGTAAAGCAACTTTCTGAGCATCGAAATACCTCATTGGCTATTTCTATTTCTGGTTATTTATTTGCTGTCAGTATTATTTATTTTTGCGTCTTAGCAGGACCAAGCCAAGGTTTACTTAACGATTTAATCAACGTCAGTATTTACAGTGCTCTGGGCATGGCTTTGTTGGTGCTCTCGCGTTGGATCAACGATAAGTTTTTACTACACGCTTTTTGCAATACTGAGCAATTAATCGATAAACAAAATCTCGCTACAGGTATCGCGCAAGCTGCCAGTTACTTAAGTAGTAGCTTGCTGATTGGTGGCGCTTTAGCCGGCGAAGGCTCTTGGTTATCTGCGGTTGTGTTTTATCTGCTAGGGCAAGCACTATTGCTCCTCTTTGCGAGGCTTTATGACTATTTAACGCAATTTGATGTACAAGAACAATTGCAAGAGCAAAACCTAGCCGCTGCAGTGAGTTTTTCAGCAACTTTAATCGCAGTCGGGGTCATTTTATTTCATGCGATTAGCGGCCAATTTATTTCTTGGCAACAAAGTCTGACCTTATTTGCGATTGATAGCGCGATTGCATTTTTAGTCTTACCTTTTATGCGCTTGCTAGTAGATAAAGTTTTACTGCCTAATATTGTGCTCGATACCGCAATTGCAGAGCGCAATATCGCCGTTGCATTGATTGAAGGCAGCCTTGCTATTTGTGTCGCCCTTGCCATCCTCGTTGCGTTGTAGGCCTTAAAATGACTACCATGAAATTATTTATCATTGCGATTGTGACATTTATTTTCGCTTGGGTGATTGATACTCATGTCGCCGCCCCCGAGACTTCAAAACCTTTTGCAAATAGTGCGCAATACAGTAATACAGACACTCCATACCCATTTGAAGTAACACGAGACGGGCAAATGATACGTTTCGAAGTGAGAGGCCGTTTGCCGCTCAATTCATGGAAAAGTATCGATATCGAGGTTTTTGATAGTGAGGGAAATTATCTTTTTGCTTACACGGATGAGCTCTGGGCTGAAAGTGGTCGTGATTCGGAAGGATCGTGGACTGAGTATCATACTCAAGTACATTTAGATCAACGCTTCCCAAAAAAAGGCATGTATCAAGCCTTTATTACTGATAACTCATCGAGTAAACAAGCGAGTCAACAGTCTCCTTTTCACTTTCGTATTTTAGCAATACGTGGCGATGCAGGTAAGATGAATATCATTCTGTGGCTCAGTGGTTTAGTTGCAGGTTTTTGCTTACTTGTTTTTATCCATCGTCTCGAACAAGAAAAAAATGAAATTGAATATAAGCCGATTAAGCGCCTGACCACTAAGCAGCTCGATGCGATGAAGACGGCGCCCATGAAAGAGTGGCCTATTTTATTACTCTTTTTTATTCCGACGTTACTGACCAGTGTATGGGCTTACAGTGATGATGAAGATGAAATAAACTGGCTCAGTTATTCATACCGGCACAATCACATTTATGTCGACAGAGAGCTGCGCGAGCATAGTGTCGCTAGTGCTCAATTTCGAACTGGTGGCTCACGAGGCGGAAAATAATGCTTCGCGAAAGCCATATCCTGCTATTTAGTATTTTTATTGCGGGTTTATGCTCGATTATTTATGAGCTGCTCATCGCGACTACAGGCGCTTACTTTCTTGGCGATAGTATTACGCAATTTTCGCTTACGATTGGCATTTATATGGCTTTTATGGGCGTAGGATCGTATGTCTCTCGCTGGGTGCCTGATCACTCTTTGTTAAGCCTATTTATTTGTTTTGAGCTTGCATTAGCATTGATTGGCGGAATGAGTGTGCCAATATTGTATTTTGCTTATGCGTTTGGTTTGCCACTGCAGCTTTGTTCAATTGTATTGACCGCTGTAATAGGCGTACTGATCGGGTTAGAAATTCCATTATTAAGCCGCTTAATGGAAAAACATTACACACTCAAAGCAAACCTTTCTAATGTACTGTCTATTGATTATTTTGGCGCGTTATTGGCCACTTTACTCTTTCCGTTTTTGTTTTTACCTTGGCTCGGCGTATTTAAAACATCTCTGGCTTTTGGGTTGATGAATTTATCCATCGCTCTGGTGCTGCTGTGGTATTTTATCGACCATTTCAACGCCGCACGTAAGACAATCCTTAAATCGACTTTAGTGGTCGTGGCTGGGATATTACTGGTTACTTTTTTTACCAGTCATCAGCTGAACAAAATGTGGAATAGTCAGGTGTATGAAGATCATGTCGTCCATTCTGAACAAACTCCTTATCAGCAAATCGTGTTAACCCGAAATAAAGATGATATTCGACTGTATCTCAATGGTGGCCTGCAGTTTTCATCCATTGATGAATATCGTTATCATGAGTCGCTGATCCACCCAGCTATGGCGAGGCTTAATACACCCAAAACTGTGTTAATTTTGGGTGGCGGTGATGGTTTAGCGGTACGCGAACTACTCAAATATCCCGCTATCGACAAAATTATCTTGGTAGATTTAGATCCCGCTGTCGCACAATTGGCAAAAACCAATCATTATTTAACCTCACTCAACCAAGATGCATTAAACAACCCAAAAGTAGAGATCTTGCACCTTGATGGGTATGTCTATACCGAACAAACAGACTTATTATTTGATTTAATTATTATTGATTTGCCCGACCCCAAAACCATCAGCTTAGCACGCCTTTACAGCAAACAATTTTACTTACAATTGAAAAAGCGCTTATACCCTCACGGGATCATAGTGACTCAAGCAACCAGCCCATTTTTTGCTAAACAAACTTTTTGGTCTATTCATAACACCTTAAATGCAGCTCAATTTTCCCGAGTGGCTCCTTACCATGTCAATGTCCCTTCCTTCGGCGAATGGGGATTTGTAATGGCATGCCATCAACAGTGCTCTGCCCCACAAGCCAAACCTATCGACACCCGCTTTTACCAACAACCGATTGAGCCTCAATTGTTTTTATTCCCTGATGATTTAAAAGGAAGTGATGAAGCAATCAGCACATTAGATAATCCGCAAGTTCTCTACTACTACCTACAAGGCTGGAAATACTGGAACTAATTAGTGACTATTTTTCACCTTTTTCAGTTTCAATCAGCTGAATTACAAACTACTCTAAACAGAAGCCGAGCCTAAAAAATAGAGAAGTTTTGGCTCTGTACTGATACTTATATCATCCTAATAAAAACAGGCATTTATTTTATTATTTAGGGTGATTGTTCAAAAGAGATGCGTATAATTGCGCCAATTTTAACTCGGGGTGAAATGTATTAATGACAGCAATTTATATCGCAGGAATTGCCTTATGCTCAGTCATGGCACAGTGGTTAGCTTGGACGGTAAAAGTGCCAGCTATCTTATTTTTGTTAATCACAGGTTTGTTACTCGGTCCAGTTTTTTCTGTACTCGATCCTGATGCTGTATTTGGTGATTTATTATTTCCACTGATTTCGTTGTCTGTGGCTGTCATTCTGTTTGAAGGTTCGCTGACACTGCATTTTAAAGAGCTCAAAGGGATCGGCAAAGTCGTCCGAAACCTATGTTCAATAGGCATGGTGGCAACAGCCATCATCCTAGGTTTGAGTTGCTATTGGTTGCTTGGCCTCGATTGGCGTGTTGCCGCAGTCATTGGTGCCGTTTTAGTGGTGACAGGCCCAACGGTTACAGCTCCGCTTTTAAATGCGATGCGCCCGACAAAAGAAATTGATCGTATTTTGCGCTGGGAAGGCATTGTTATCGACCCGATAGGGGCATTATTTGCAGTTTTAGTATTTGAAGCAGTGATGCTTGCAGGTAAAAGTGGCGTATTGAGCCATACCTTATTTGCCTTATTTAAAACGGTCGGTGTTGGCTTATCGATAGGTATTTTAGCCGGTTATATTACCGGTGTATTAATTCGCCGTGAGTGGCTGCCTTATGAGTTGCATAAGTTTGGAGTGTTAGCACTCGTTCTGGTCAGCTTTACGGTTTCTAATGCAATTAGTCATGAGTCAGGATTACTCGCAGTCACTGTATTTGGTATCTATTTGGCTAACCAAGATGACCTTGAGCTCGATTCAATCTTAGAGTTTAAAGAAGATTTATCACAGATATTAATTTCGACTTTATTCATTTTACTCGCTGCTAGATTAAAGCTGCCTGATTTGATGCTACTGGGTCCGGCCGTTATTGTGTTCTTATTGATTGTATTATTTGTAGCTCGCCCTGTGTGTATTGCCCTGTCAACCTACAATTCTGAGTTACCTTGGCGTGCTCGCGCTATTTTGGCTTGGATCGCACCTAGGGGGATTGTTGCCGCTGCTGTTGGCTCTGTATTTGCGCTGAGCATGACTAAAGCGGGGATCGCCGATGCTCAAAAAATAGTGCCTATCATTTTTACGGTCATTATAGTTACGGTGGTTTTACAAAGCCTTACCGCTATCCCGGTCGCTAAGTTACTCAAAATGCGTCAACCCAAGCCTTCAACGGTGCTAATCATTGGTGCTAATCATTTAGCTCGAGCGATAGCAAAAGGCCTGCAAGATCAAAAAATTGATGTGTACTTGTCTGACCCTGCTTGGGAAAACTGCCGCATGGCGAGAATGGATGGTCTTGCTTGTTACTACGGTAACCCGCAATCAGAACATGCTGAGCGCTATTTACCTATGTCGAGCTTAAAAACGGTATTGGGGTTATCTCCTAATCGTCACCATAATGCTTTGGGAGTACAGTATTTTTCTCACATGCTCGAAGAAAAAAACGTTTATTCCCTCAAATCTTCAGATATCCATGCCAAGGCAAATAAAGACAGTGCAACATTTTTGTCTCGGCAAATTTTATTTGGTGATAATGCATCTTATGCGAGGCTCAGTAGCATGATAGCTAAAGGGGGCAAAGTCAGCGCAACTAAAATTGCTGAGGCGTTCTCTTGGCAAGATTATTTAGAAGTAAATAAAGATGCGGTGCCTCTGTTTATTTTACAAATCGACGATGAAGAAGATACTCAACTTATTCCCTTCACACCCAATATGGAACGGCCGCCGAACACCGGCGATATGATTGTAGCCATGCAACCGCCAAAAATGTCGATTTTAAAAGAACCGGCCAGTAAAACACCGGTCAGTTCTGAATCAGAAAAAAGCTAAATAATAAAAAGCCCGCAATATTCGCGGGCTTTTTATTAAAATGCGTTAATCTTATTTTGCTAACGATTTACTTAACCAATATAAATCCGAGTGGATCCCTGCAGCGGTGACTTCCTTTCCTGCCCCAGGGCCTTGAATCACTAATGGGTTGTCTTGATACCACTGGCTATTAATGACAAAAATATTATCGCCTGGCTTTAAGGTCGCTAATGCATCATCTTTGTCTACAGGCTTAAGCCCAACCTTGGCCACTAACTTATCGGCGTTTAATTCAAGCTCTGCAGCATAGCGTAGCACTTTATTTTGCGCAGCCGCTTGTGCAGCAAGCTTACTGACGTATTCGTCGAGTAACACGAGATTATCGATAAAGAAATCCCAATCGCCATCAATTAACGCCTGAGGCATCAATGGGCTTAATTCAATATCATCTAAATCGAGTGTTAGTCCGAGTTCACGGGCTAATATAAGTAATTTTCGCTGAACGTCTCGGCCCGACAGATCTTCTCTTGGATCAGGCTCAGAGTACCCCATTTCCTTAGCTTGCATCACTAATTCAGAGAAAGGCTGACTGCCATCATAATGCGCACAAAGCCAAGACAATGTGCCAGAGAACACCCCAGTTAACCGCTCGACTTTATCACCAGAGTTCAACAAGTCATTTAGAGCAAAGTTAATCGGCAACCCGGCTCCAACAGAGGTGTTATAACGCCATTGTAAATTGCGCAACTTTAAGTTTTCTTGTAACGCTTGATACCAGCTTAGCTCAGCAGTCCCTGCATATTTGTTTGCACAAATTAAATGACACCCTGCATCAACAAATTGTGGATATAACTGGCTAAACGACTCACTTGCTGTGATATCAATCACCACTTTATGTTCATAATCTAATTCAGATAAATGATTCAATAAATCAGCACTGACAAATGGAACAGCCTGATTTTGCCATGTATCGGCCCAATTTTCAGGGTTGAGCCCACTTGGATTAAATAACATATGCTGACTGCGAACTAACCCCACTAATTTAACAGGTAATAATTGATTTAGACGAAGTAATTGTTTTTCAAGCTGCTCAATAAACACAGCGCCAACATTGCCTAATCCAGCAACCACCACGGCAAGCTCTTGTGAAACACTCACCAGTTGATCGTGAAGAATTGTCAGCCTGTCTGTATCGAGCTGCTGCTCACATAATAAGAGACAATATTCATCATGAGACGAGACAAAGCGTAAGGTGACATTATTTTCGGCTAAAATCGCTTTTGCTTGCGCCGCTAATGTATGGCCAGCGCCTTGCTCACAGACAATCGCAAGGCCAGACACATTTGATTCAACCAAGTTACTACGCCCTGTAAGCAGCGCTGAAATCTGATTACTATATTGTGCTGGTACCAATAGAAAAGTATCGTCACCGTGATCGAAATGATGCAATGCATGTTGAATAACACGACTTAACTCACCGACCTCACCTTCATGTAAGTCTGCCACTTTGAGTAAATCGTAATTATCAAGGTTAGTGATAAAACGCTTTTGCTTGGCTAACCCTTCGGTAACAATCTCTGTGGCTGCGCTACTGCTATCAAAACTACTTCGAACAACCAATTTGATCGTAGAGTCTTTAAGGGGGGTTAACGTTTTAGCATGCAGCACAGGGTTACCTAAGCGCGCAAGTAAATTAGCCTGAGCACGACAAATTTTCCCGTAACGGATCGCCCGTTTGACCTTGCGAGGATCGGTCGAAAAGACACCTTGTGTATCAGTCCAAATCGACACACTTTGCGCGTCAATATAACGCGCTAAGAGCGTTGCGCTGTAGTCACTGCCATTGCGCCCAAGCGTCACCGTATTACCAGCTTCATCAGCAGCAATAAAACCCGTAACAACATTATATTGTGTCAATCCTAGTTGCGCACACGCTTGCTTATTTGTCTCATGCTGCAGTTGACCATCGGCCAAGGTGAGCAATTGGCGTGCATCAAATGCTCGTGCATTGGCATCTAATTGCTTCAAATAGTGAGCCAGCAACCTTGCTGACCATAATTCTCCATGCGCCAGCAACTGCGCTTCTTGCAGCTGAGCGGTATTGATTTGTTCTGAGATATCGGCCAACTCTCCCGCAAGCGCAGACAAAACTGATTGCTGAAATGGCGCTACTAATAACTCTTGAATTAATTCACTTTGGTGTTGCTCAAGCAACGCAAGCACATCAGACAAAGCCTGTTGATCTTGCTGCTGGTAGCTTTGCCAAAGTTTAACTAAGGTATCGGTTGTTTTACCTGCAGCCGAAACGACAATCACATCTCCTTCAGATGCTTGGCTTAGAATTATATTTGCAACGGCGTGATAACGATTGGCACTACTTAAGCTCGATCCGCCAAATTTATGAACTGCTCTACTCATCTTAATTACCATAATGCGATATGTGCAGGACTAACAAAATTCGCACAGTTATCGGATGTTTTATCGTTGTCTGGCGCTTTAACAGCATTAGACTTTAATTGGCTTTGCCCTGGGCGAACCTGCTCAAAATTGCGCTCTAGATCAGCTAAAAGATCATTCACATCTTCAATGCCAACAGAAATCCGAATAAGCGTGTCACCCACACCCGCTTCTAAACGAGCTTTTGGTTCCATACCTGCATGTGTCATGGTCGCAGGGTGGCAAATCAAGCTTTCAACACCGCCTAAAGATTCAGCCAGTGTGAAGTGCTGACAATTTGTTAAGAATCGTGCAGCATCGTTGATATCACCTTTAATATCAAAACTGACCATACCACCAAACCCACGCTGCTGTTGTTTCGCTAATACATGTTGAGGATGAGACTCAAGACCTGGGTAGTAAACACTCTTAACATAAGGACTACGCTCTAAATACTCAGCAATTAGAAATGCATTTTGTTCATGTTGCTTAATACGAACATTCAATGTACGGATACCGCGAAGTGTTAAATAACTATCAAATGGCGCACCGGTAATACCAATATTGTTTGCCCACCAGGCTAATTCTTCGCCCAACTCAGTCGTTTTAGCGATAACCGCACCACCGACAACATCTGAATGACCATTAATGTATTTAGTCGTCGAATGCACAACAATATCAACGCCAAATTCGATAGGGTTTTGTAATGCAGGAGATAAAAAGGTGTTATCAGCCGCAACCAAGGCACCGCAATTTTTGGCCGTTTCAACCACTTTTGCGATATCTGTTAAGCGCAATAATGGATTGCTTGGTGTTTCAATCCAAATTAGTGCAGGTTTAAGTGCTTCAATTTCAGCAAAGGTTTTGTCTAGGGTGAAGTTAACGACTTTTAATTTTAATAAACCACGTTTTTCTAAACTGGTGAATAAACGATAACTGCCACCATAACAATCATGTGGGATAACAAGTGTGTCGTTACTCGACAACAGTTGAGTGACCAAATGAACCGCAGCCATACCCGTTGCTGTGACAATACCTTTGGCACCACCTTCGAGTTCAGCCAATGTCTCAGCTAAAACATCGCGAGTTGGGTTGCCGCTTCGACCGTAGTCGTAAGCACGTTTAGTATCAAAATCAGCAAAAGAATAAGTCGTTGATAAGAAAAGAGGAGGAACGACTGCGCCATGATGTTTATCGGCTTCGATTCCTTTACGCACTGCGATAGTTGCTTTTTTAGCTTTGTTCATTTTAAAACCCGCAAACAGTTGGATGTTTAGACGTCCAAAAGGTTAGATTACTAAAGATGAGAAGTCAAAACATTTATACGTCTAAATAGCTAAATAAATGATAATTGACTATATATTTTAAACCGATAAAATTTCGCCACGATAAAGCCAATAACTAAAAATTATAGATAATATTTTTATCTTCAGACTAATTCATTGGCAAACAGGCACGCAGTTATTAAAAGGCAATCTAAACTTATGGCAACAAAATGGAATGGTGAATATATTCACCCTTACGCAGAGCACGGTAAAAAATCAGAGCAAGTGAAAAAAATCACCGTGTCTATCCCGCTTAACGTGTTAAAAGTATTAACAGATGAGCGTACACGTCGCCAAGTGAATAATCTTCGCCATGCCACAAACAGTGAATTACTCTGCGAAGCTTTTCTGCACGCGTTTACTGGCCAACCACTGCCAAATGATGAAGATTTAAGAAAAGATAACCCTGAGCATGTTCCTGCTGAAGTAAGAGCAATCATGACAAACATGGGGTTAGACTTGCCAATACTCGAAGATGAATAAAAAAAAGCCTCAATTTTGAGGCTTTTTTATTGTGTGATTTACCATGCTTATTGCATATAGTTTTCTGGCAGCGCGATACGCGCAACGCCTGATGCAATAGCCGCCTCAGCAACAGCACGAGCAACTCGTGGAAGTAAACGAGGATCCATCGGCTTAGGAATAATATAGTCTTTACCAAACTCAAGCGAATCAACCCCAGCGGCTTGTAGCACTTCTTGAGGCACCGCTTCTTTTGCAATTGAACGAATAGCATTGACCGCAGCGATTTTCATTTCATCGTTAATCGTTTTAGCACGCACATCTAACGCACCTCGAAAAATAAACGGAAAACAAAGCACATTATTTACTTGGTTTGGAAAATCAGAGCGCCCTGTAGCCATAATTAAATCATTGCGTGCAGAATGCGCTACATCTGGACTTATCTCAGGATCTGGATTTGAACATGCAAACACCACAGGCTTGTCAGCCATTAGCTTTAGATCATCCGCAGTAATTAAATCAGGGCCCGATACACCGACAAATACATCAGCTTCTGCAATCACATCTTGCAAGGTACGTTTATCAGTATTATTGGCAAACAATTCTTTATATTCATTTAAATCATCACGGCGGGTGTGAATCACACCTTTGCGATCAAGCATATAAATATGTTCACGCTGGGCACCACACTTAATTAATAATTCCATACACGCAATTGCAGCAGCTCCTGCGCCAAGGCACACGATTTGCGCGTCATGTAAATTCTTCCCTTGTACTTCTAGCGCATTAAGCATGCCCGCTGCGGTTACAATAGCTGTGCCATGCTGATCATCATGAAAAACGGGGATATCACAACGCTCAATCAGCGCTTTTTCGATCTCGAAGCATTCTGGGGCTTTAATATCTTCTAAGTTAATACCACCAAAGGTGTCAGCAATGTTCTCAACCGTATTGATGAAATCTTCTGTAGTACGGTGTTTTACTTCGATATCAATCGAATCAATGCCTGCAAAGCGTTTAAATAACAGTGCCTTACCTTCCATAACGGGTTTTGAAGCAAGTGGCCCTAAATTACCTAAGCCTAAAATCGCGGTACCATTAGAAATAACCGCAACAAGATTACCTTTGGCTGTATATTTATAAGCATCCGCAGGATTCGCAGCGATTTCTCTAACAGGCTCAGCAACACCAGGACTATATGCTAAAGCAAGATCTTTGGCCGTTTCTGCTGATTTAGTTAACTCGATGCTGATTTTACCTGGAACGGGTTCAGCGTGATAATTTAAAGCTTGTTGTCTAAAGTCTGACATGGGGCGATTTTTTCCTGCAAGAAGTTAAATGTGAGAGTGAGATAAAATTCGCTATTGAGTTTAACGATACCTTTATTAACCAGAATTTCAAGTAAAATACTGCCAAACTGCAAAAATCTCAGTCAATTTAATTTGAGCCGTAATTTTACAGACGTTAACCGCATTTTCACCGAAGATACTCATCAAACCAGTTGTTATGTGCATATTAATTTAATCAATAATGAATATAAAACCAGCAACATAAAAACTAAAAAACATATAAAACAAGTTATTTATAACCAAAAACAACCAGCACTTCACCAGAAAAAACAAAAAACATATTCGCAGCAAAGTTACTCAAAATAACCCCTAAAATGAAAATTTTAGCAACTTAATTACTACACTTATCTTTTAAGCTCGCACTGTTAGGTTAATAAAAATCACACATTCGAAACTAAAATTAACCTAAGTCACTAAGCGACTTATAACATTCTTAGATTGAATAATTTATCACTTTCAATCAGCCTAGCTTAAACCAAACAAAGTTGTGCCAGATCAATGAGTGTATTTCTCAGCTGCTTATAATGTGCGAAATTATTAATTTGAGAGAGTATTGGTCGTGCAAAATTCTATCGAGTGGGATGATTCCCTCATTAAAAAATACAATGTATCTGGTCCGCGCTACACATCTTATCCAACGGCTTTATCGTTTCAAGATGGCTACAGCGAGGAAAACGTGAGGGCTGCGATCAGTCATTCGACCAATAAGGCTCTGTCTTTATATATTCATATCCCATTTTGCCATCAACTTTGCTATTACTGCGGATGCAATAAAATCGTTACCCGCCATCAGCATAAAGCGGACTTGTATCTTGATTTTTTAGAACAAGAAATGGCATCGCAAGCCAAGTTATATCAACATTACCAAGTTGACCAACTGCATTTAGGCGGCGGGACCCCCACATTTTTAACAACCGAACAAATGGCTCGTTTGGTTAATTCACTCAATAAGCACTTCACCTTTACGGCTGATGCGCAAAAAGGGATCGAAATTGATCCACGTTCTTTAGCCAACGGCATGCTGCCAACTTTAAGAGGATTAGGGTTCAACCGAGTCTCGTTTGGGATTCAAGATTTTAATGATGATGTGCAACAAGCTGTGAATCGGGAGCAATGTGCTGATAATGTTGCTAATTTAGTTGTTGAAGCGCGTCAATTAGGTTTTAAATCCGTCAATACAGATATGATTTATGGGCTACCATTACAAACGCCAGAGAGCTTTACTGAAACAATGGATAAGTTAATCGCCCTTTCACCTGATAGAGTCTCGGTTTTTAATTATGCCCACTTACCCGACCGATTTGCCGCTCAACGAAAAATCCGTGAGCAGGACTTACCATCTGCATCTCAAAAACTCGCTATGTTTAAAAATACCTTGGCGCAGATGGAACAAGCTGGGTATGTACTCATAGGTATGGATCACTTTGCTAAAAAGGACGACAGCCTTGCTATTGCACAACGAAAAGGTGAACTTCATCGAAATTTTCAGGGATATACTACCCACGGTGATTGTGATCTGCTTGGCTTAGGTGTCTCATCAATTTCTCAAGTCGGTGATAGCATTTTTCAAAATCCAAAAGATCTCAAAGAGTATTATCAAGCCGTTAGCGAACGTGACATTCCAGTCGTTAAAGGACTCACTTTAAGTGAAGATGATTGCATCCGTGCTGCTGTTATTCGTCAGCTGATTTGTCATTTTGAGTTAGACTTTGCAGATTTTGAGGCCCGTTATCAAATCAATTTCCAGCAATACTTCAAAGAAGCGTTAACCTCACTGCATGGGTTAGCGCAAGATAACATGCTCAGTATTACTGAAAACGGTATTACGGTTTCACCTAAAGGTTTATTGTTTATCCGCATCATTTGCATGGCATTTGATGCACACTTACAACGCCAAGCTAAGCTTACGCGCTTTTCTCAGGTGATATAAACAAAAAAAAGGCTGCACATATTTGTGCAGCCTTTTTTATAATCAATAAATTTATACTGACATCACCGTTTTAGTGGCAGGATCCGCAGGAAAGCGTTCAATAATCAAGGTTAAATCACCCATAATATCTTCTGCTAACTCTTCCTCTTTACGCCAACGTAAAGAGTCTTGCTGAAAGATCTCTTTTTTCGAATATTTTTTTCGGGCTTGATGGGTCGGCATATCTTTGACGACTTCATACATTTTGTGCACTCCCGGATATTCGGTAATAAGATCAACGTCCTGCTCAAATTGATATTGCGACATTAATACCCAAATTCTTAAACAGCCTTCAGAGTATTCACATTGCTTTTCTTTCATTGCTTTGGCAATCAAATTGATACTGTCAGACAATTTGAGATTTTTTTCGGCCTGTTGGGCTTGATATTGAGCTTGCTTGGCTGCGATCTGTGCATTTTGCGCTTTGACTTGAATTAACAAGCGACCAGCATAATATGCAAGGCCTGCAATAATAATCGTACCTAACACTAAGCTTACGATTAACCACATACTCATTTATCATCTTCCTCATCAAGCCATTCATCAGCAAGATTATTTGACATAAATTGATCCAGCAAATCGTCACCACTTGCCTCATCATCTTCATCATCAATACCCAGCAACTCACACAAAGCTTGATGGCGTGCGACTTTAGTATTGAAATACTTCGCGTCTTTCCCTACCAGTAACTCACCGCTCTCATGGCGATCAATCAAGTCGAGTAATCGCTGATCATTTTCTAATTGCTCCAGTTCTTGCTCTGTTGTCAATTCTAGAGGGGCGGCTTTCTTAAGCTCTGCTTGAGGTTTAAGATGGCGTTTTAAAACGGGTTCTTGCTCAACAACCTTAGGTTCGATCATTAAGCTAATTGGCTTTTTACTACCTTTCCCTGCTTGATGATCTTTGTTTTTTTGATCATCTTGCTGAGATTTTTTTGCCTCAACAGCATTACGTGTGCCCGCTTTATTGCCCTTTTGAGCTTTAACACGGCTTTCTTTCAATGCACGTAATTCTTTCAATTTATCTTTACTTAATCGTGTTGGGCCATTACTGCCACCTTTACGAGATTTTTTTCTGCTCATTTGCTATCAACCATTCAATAATTGGAGTCATTTTACATCAAGGCTAAGAATTTAGTTATGGCTTTTTAAAGAGGATCACATCATTGCCAAAAAACTCGACACTTAATCCATCACGCTGCGCTAAAAACTTAAAAGTCGTTTGGCTAAAAAAAGAAACGTGTGTGAGGTCGCTCTTATAATGCCAGTTAGAGAATCTATCTTTATCAATTACGAGTTTAGTCATCACCGCCAAGGTTCCTTGTGGTTTAACTAACTCAGTTAATATTGTCCACTCCTTCGCGGGAGTATGAAAATGTTCAATGACTTCTGTGCACGTTACAAAATCATATTGTGTTGTGAGTACATCTGTCTGAGGTGCGTAAAAAATATCATACACACTCATGGTATGACCTAATCCTGTTAACATATGCGCCAGTGCAGGACCTGGACCACACCCAAAATCAAGTCCATCACTTTGTGGAGCTATATATGTTTGTAATGGGGAAACAACCCGACTTAAAAAGGCCTGGTATCCCTTATCTTCAATATGGTTTTCATGCTTGTCGTACAATGCTTTTTCTTGCTCAGCCGTCAAATGAAACTGAGCAGGTACAAAAACCAATGAACATTGCTTGCACTGAACGTATTCACGATGTTTGTCGGTGAAAAAATGTGTTACTTCTGTTGAGTCACATAACGTGCAACTAAGAGTCATATAAACACTAAGATAAAGTATATTGGCGTGAGTATAACAAAAAAACAAATAAAAAGGCGGTAGATTGCTCTACCGCCTGCTAATTCGAGTGTCTAGTGATCTGGACACCTCTCCCTTCGACTGTTCGATCTATGTCTTCAGTCATATTTTTATTATTTTTTTCTATCCGTATTGTTTTTATTATTTAACTTCCATGAATTTTATTATTTTCGGTCTTCCTGACGCTTTCTTATCATTCCATTAATGAACATAAAATCAAATGTCTTATGTTCTTTCCCCTTGCACAAATTTATCGCTATAACTTCCGTATTTACGTCTATCCATGTTGTTTTTATTGTCTCTGCGACAGGGGTTAATATACTTGTTAATAATTTTGTTACAACTGGTTTATATAAAATAAATAATAAAATTTTAATCTGATTTTTCCAATCCGCGAAATAACATAGACTTAAGTCTTATCAAAAGCTCACAAAGAGACTTTACGCACACGTAAAGCTAGCTAATTACTTACATTCTTTGTGAGATATATCTCAAGGTCACAGACACAAAAAAAGCAGCCTTAGCTGCTTTTTTAAACGTTCTATTAATTAATGAAGGCCATTTAAGTATTTTGATAATACTTCGATGTCTTTATCAGTCAATTTTTTCGCGATGTCACGCATCATGCCATTTAAGTCATTATTACGTGTGCCACTTCTGAATTTTTCAAGTTGTGACTTGACGTATTCTGGATGTTGCGAAGAAATTTTCGGGAAACCAGCTAAAGAAGTACCATTTCCACGTGGGCCATGACATGACGCACAAGAAGGAATACCACGTTCTGCATCGCCAGCTTTGAATAATTTACTACCAACTTCAACCACTTCTTTAGGGGTTTCACCCTCTTGAATTGGTAAAGAGCTAAAATATGCAGCAAGATCTTTCATATCCTGATCAGACAATGGCATCGCCATACCGCTCATTACAGGATCCATACGACCTTCTTTTCCGCCCGAAGTCATACCGGTTTTAAATTCTGCTAATTGCTTGTAGATATACTCAGCATGTTGACCCGCAATTTTAGGATACATACTAATTGGCGCATTGCCATCGGCGCCATGACACGCTGCACATGTTGCAGACTTTGCCTTACCTGCAGTTGCATCGCCATCAAATGCAGTTGCGTTGTTTGCAGCCAATGCACCAAACAACATAGTTAAAGATAGTGCTATTTTTTTCATGGTGGATTCTCTGTTTTCGACCCTATTAACCTGCAATGCAGGTATATCTACCAGCATTAGAATCTTATTCTACACGATATTAATTTCTCTGGCACGTCTTATGCCAAGTAAAAACTTATAAAATATAAGGGTTTTGACCTAGATTAATAAGTTTCGGCCTTTTTTTACCTTATAGGCGTTAATCGGACTCGATAGTTACTCAACATTTTATTGATATTAGTATAAAATGGCCAATTGACAGATAAATCTAACATTTCGCAGCTAGCCTGCCTCTATCCCAGCATACCTTAAGGAGTCACTGTGCTTAAATCACGTGTACAATACAGTGCTGCAACTTTTATAACCAGCGCGCCCGATATCAGCAAACTCCCACCTGACACAGGCATAGAAGTGGCCTTTGCGGGACGTTCAAATGCTGGCAAGTCCAGTTCACTTAACACATTAACAGATAAGAAAATTGCTAAAACCAGTAAAACCCCAGGTCGTACGCAATTAATCAATGCGTTTGATTTAGGCGACAACATGCGCTTAATCGATTTACCCGGTTACGGTTATGCTAAAGTTCCAATCGAAATGAAAAAGAAGTGGCAGCGTTCGCTTGGGGAATATTTAGAAAAGCGCAAAAGCTTAAAAGGGCTTGTTATTCTAATGGATATTCGCCATCCATTAAAAGATCTTGATCGCGACCTCATTAATTGGGCTGTTGACAGCAAAATTTCAGTGTTGGTGTTGCTGACTAAAGCAGACAAATATAAACAAGGTAAGCGCAAAGGCGAAGTGCTGCGTGTTCGTAGAGAATTAAAAGAGCTTGAGGGTGATATCACCGTCCATGCTTTTTCATCACTCAACGGCATTGGTTTACCTGAGCTTGGCAAACAACTCGACAACTGGTATTTAGGAGAGATTATCCATCAAGCTCCTGAAGATAAAGAGCCTACCGAGTCAGGCAATTCTGCCGAATAAATAAAAAAACCGGCTTATTATACAATAAGCCGGTTATAGCAATTCTGGGGAGAAGCTATTAATACGCTGTACCTCCAAAAAGGCAGATACATCATCAACAGGATGCCTACCTAAGTAGGACGGCGCGCACTTTAGCAAAGCCCCCAGCAGAAATAAAGCGCCTTTGTAAACAATTGCAACTAATTGCTCAATCCCTACACAATGCTTACCAATTACTTACAATCCCATCATTTTCATTAACGTTCGACGCAACTTTTTATTCTCGTTACGCCAAACGTTTCAAAAATTAATGTGCTTGATCCCAGTTATCGCCCTGATCGGATTCTGCAATTAATGGTACATCTAAATCCGCAGCTTCAGACATCAGCTGGCAGATTTGTTGAGTATATGATTCAACACACTCTTGCTGTATCTCAAAGACCAATTCATCGTGAACTTGCATTAATAACCTTACTGTATTGTCTGGTTGCGCTTTTACCCACGAGTTAACTGTTATCATTGCTTTTTTAATGATATCAGCCGCGGTTCCTTGCATAGGTGCATTGATTGCTGCGCGCTCAGCGGCTTTACGGCGTGCGCCGTTGCGTGCTTTTATTTCTGGCAGGTATAAACGACGACCAAAATGAGTTTCGACATAACCCAATTCAGCGGCTTTTTCTCGAGTGGTTTCCATATAGTCGAGTACACCAGGGAAACGCTCAAAGTATTTATCGATGTAATGCTGCGCCTCATGGCGAGGCACATCAAGTTGACGCGCTAAACCAAATGCTGACATTCCATAAATTAAACCAAAATTAACAGCTTTTGCTTTACGGCGCATATCGGTTGTGACTTCTTCAACCGGTACAGCGAAAACTTCTGCAGCCGTCGCACTATGCACATCGAGCCCTTGTGAAAACGCATTTAACAACCCTTTATCTTGTGATAAATGAGCCATAATACGTAATTCAATTTGGCTGTAATCGGCTGCAACAATTTTATAGCCTTTCGCTGCGACAAACGCTTGGCGGATCTTACGTCCTTCTTCTGTTCTAATCGGAATATTCTGTAAGTTCGGATCAGTCGAGCTTAAACGCCCTGTAGCCGTAATCGCTTGATGGTAAGATGTATGTACACGCTGGGTGTGTGTATCAACCATTAACGGAAGCTTATCTGTATAGGTTGACTTCAATTTCGACAAACCACGGTGCTCAATAATTAACTTAGGAAGCGGGTAATCATGCGCCAACTCCTGCAATACTTCCTCTGCCGTAGAAGGAGCCCCTTTAGGGGTTTTTTTGATGACTGGCAGTCCTTGCTTTTCAAACAAGATGGCTTGAAGCTGTTTTGGAGAACTTAAATTAAACGGCTCTTGCGCTAATTCATGCGCTTCTTTTTCAAGTTGCTCAAGACGAGTGCCGATCTCTAAACTTTGCTTGGCTAACATCGCGCTATCTATTTCGACACCGGTACGCTCAATATCAGACAACACATTTACGAGGGGTAATTCAATCTCTTCAAAAACAGATTTTAACTTTTTATCTGCTTCGAGTTTTGGCCAAAGTACTTGATGAAGACGCAATGTAATATCGGCATCTTCAGCGGCATAAGGCGCGGCTTTTTCTAACTCGATTTGGTTAAAAGTCAGCTGATTCTTACCCTTGCCAGCGATCTCTTCAAAACTGATATTTTTATGGCCTAAATATTTAAGCGCCAACGAGTCCATATCATGACGTGTTGCAACACTATTTAAGACATAAGACTCAAGCATGGTGTCATATTTAATGCCATTAAGCACTAAGCCTGCACGTGCGAGTACACTTTTATCGTATTTTAAGTTTTGCCCCACTTTTGCTTTGGTTTCATCTGCAAGTAATGGGGCGATCTTTTTAAGCACTTCATCACGGTCAAGCTGCTCTGGTGCCCCCATGTAATCATGGCCAATCGGTAAATAAGCAGCCTTACCTGCTTCAACAGCGAAACTCATCCCGACTAACTCGGCTTGCATATAATCTAAACTGGTTGTTTCTGTATCAAATGCAAATAAGTCTGCAGAATTTAAACGCTCAAGCCACGAATCAAACTGCTCCATTGTTAAAATAGTTTCATAATCCGTTTCAATCGCGGCCTGAACGGGCTGCTGACTCTCTAGTTCTGGAGCGATAGTTCCTTGAGGTGTAGACGTTGATGGGTTGCTATCGAGTAATTCTGCAAGCCAGCGGCGAAACTCACACACACCGTATAGTTTGATCAGCTCATCACTATTGGCATCTTGAATCTTTAACTGCTCAAGATCTGCATCTACTGCCACATCTAATTTAATGGTCGCTAATTCATAACTCAGTGGTAAATGTGCAAGTGCTGCACGTAACTTCTCGCCAATTTTACCCTTCACTGAATCGGCATTTTCAAGTACACCAGTCAAAGATCCAAATTGATCAAGCCACTTGACCGCTGTTTTTGGACCGCATCCGTCAACACCTGGAATATTATCGACTTTATCGCCCATCAAGGCTAAATAGTCGATGATCAGCTCTGGTGGTACACCAAACTTGTCCGTAACTCCAGCTGGGTCGAGTACCGTATCTGTCATTGTATTAATCAAAGTGACATGCTCGTTGACCAATTGAGCCATGTCTTTATCACCTGTAGAAATTAATACATTGCGCTTTTGCTCAGTCGCGATCCGCGCAAAGGTACCAATCACATCATCCGCTTCCACCCCTTCAATGCTGATCAGCGGAAGACCCATAGCACGAATAATCTCATGTAAAGGCGCAATTTGTGAGCGCAGATCATCCGGCATCGGTGGGCGGTTAGCCTTATAATCAGCAAACATATCATTACGGAAGGTTTTACCTTTCGCATCAAAGATCACCACCATATGGCTTGGATCAAACTGTCTAACCAAGCTTTTAAGCATGTTCACCACACCATAGATCGCGCCTGTGGGTTCACCTTTGGAATTTGTTAAATGTGGCGGCGCATGAAAAGCACGAAATAAATAGGAAGAACCATCGACTAAAATAAGGGGGTTTTCTTGGATCTGCGCCATTTTAAAGGATCCTATAATCAATAAAGTTTAATAATGCATTCTGATAATCAAGCATGCCATAAGGCCTTTCAGAAAACGAGTCACAACGACAATCTAAACACAGATGAATCAGAATAAACTGTGGATAAGTTTGTAGATAAAAAGGCAGGAGTAATTTCACCAGGCTAATAAAATAATCTGGAGTTTATGTAACCTGTTACTTTTAAAGGATATATAAAATAATTTTCGGTAAGAATATTATTTTTTTTATAATTTACCAATGTGGAAAATATTAATATGTACTGCTTTGACTTAGATAATTAACACGGCTTAATTATCAGAGGCGATACTTTACCACAAAGGATCAAAGATCCTAGTGATCCTTTTATATTTTTTTATTCTTTAGGTAGAATTGTTCACGATAAAAACATCTAAGCTCAGTTAGCTCGCCATGCTCCAAGCTTTAGGCATCACAAAAAAAGCCAAACATCTCTGTTTGACTTTTTTCCAAGGTCAGTACACGCTCAATGACTACAAAACAAACCCAGGTTGGGTTATCTCTACTTCCTTCACCTCGCCATACTTCTTGACCTGTTCGCGCAATGCCTCAGCTTGACCAATCAATACAAATTGAAGGTTTTCTGATGGTAAATAGTTGACGACTAACTCGTTTGCTCGCTTGAGTGTCAATTCATCCATTGCTTGCTCAAAGCCATTAATAAAGCCTGCATCGATATCATACACAAACATGTCGGTTAAAAAGTTAACTAAGTCACCACTGGTTTCATATCTAGGAGGAAGCTGCCCTCTTACATACGATTTCGCGGAGGCTAAAGTCGCTTCATCAATTCCTGCTGACCATAGTTTTTTATATGTTTTTAATGCTAAGTCTATCGTTTCTATGGTTGTCTGGGTTTTTGTGAAAGTGGTGATGTAAAAGACACCTGCGTGTTTTTGACTTTTAAACACACTACCTGCACCGTATGTAAGACCACTATTGACTCTTAGTTCATCGTTGAGCCATGAAGTAAAGCGCCCACCGAGAATCGTATTGATCACTTGGAGTTGCGCAGCATCTTTGGCATTTTTAGGGATGCCTTGGCCACCAATTAAAATCGTCGTTTCATTGGCATCGGCTTTATTCACTAACAAGACATGTGCTTTTTTGGGCTCGTTAACAGCTGCGATAACCGATTGTAACACTTCTTTATTCTGCCAAGAGGCAAATAAAGCTTGGATGCGAACCTTCATGGCTGCGCTATTGAAATCACCACTAATGACTACAGCGCTATTATTAGCAACATAATGAGTTTGGTAGAAACGCTGCACGTCTTCTAATTCCACTTTAGCTACACTCACCTCATCACCAGAGGCAGGTAAGCCATATGGATGCTGCTGGTAAAAAAGTTGACTGAAATAAGCCGTAATAACACTTTGAGGGCTTTCTTTTTGCTGACTCAAGATACTTTGATGGCGGGTTTTTAATTTATTAAACTCATTAGTATCAAAGCTAGGTTGCACTAGCATATCGCGAACTAACGCCATGACAACCGCTTGATCTTTTGCGGCAAACGATGCATTCATTTGCGCCGCATCTTGATTCATCGAGACACTGACTTGCGCACCTATAAAGTCGAGTTTTTCTTCTATGTCACTTTTACTCAACTTGTGTGTACCTAACATTAAACTTTGCGCCGTTAAATACCCAACTCCTGGTCGCTGAGGCTCAGCAGCTGCACCGGCTTTAACAACAACCGACATATCAATCAGTGGCACTTCATGCTGCTCAAGTAAATAAACAGTTAAGCCATTATCCAGCACCATTTTTTCATACTGAGGAAAAGTGAAGCTGGTCGCATGGACAATTGTAGTGCTTACCAACATCAAGAAAGCGAAAGTATTAAAGATCATTTTCATGACTATCCTCCTGCATTGCTAATACACCCACAGTGCGGTTCTTTTTAACTAAATAGGTTGCAGCAACACGTTGAATATCCGCAACGCTCACTTTAGAAAAGTCTTCAGGGGCATTAAATAGCTTTTTATAATCGCCAAAAAAGACTTCATACGTGCCCATTTGATCTGCTTTACCATCTATCGTCGCTAAGGTTCGATATAAAGAAACGAGACGTTGATTTTTCACCTTTTCAAGCTCGTGCTCAGTCACACCTTCTTTAATAACTCGATTTATTTCATGCACTAAAGCTTGTTCTAATTGAACTGCATCGATGTCTTTTGCAGCAATGCCATAAACATAAAATAAATTAGGATCAAACGATTGCGGTAAATAAGTAGCAATATCCAACGCAATTTGCTTATCAACTAACTGTTGATTCAAACGTGAACTTTTACCACTTGATAAAATGTCAGAAAGCAAAGTTAAAGCATAATAGTCAACATTAGAGGTCGCCGGAACATGATAAGCCATCATGATGTTAGGTGAAGAAACGGATGCTTTTTCGATATACACTCGTCGCTCTCCTCGCTGCTCAGGCTCAATCGTACGAATTGCTTCTGGTGGAGTTTGCGCTGCAATTGGACCTAAATATTGGGTTGCCAATTGCTTAACCTGCGCCACTTTAACGGCACCAACAATCACCATCACAGCATTATTTGGAGCATAATAAGTTTTGTGAAATGCAGTTAAGTCTTTAAGTGCCCAACTGTCTATATCTGATTGATGACCAATCACCGACCACGAATAGGGGTGAGCACGAAATGCCGCTCCTTTTACTTCTTCAGATAAAGTGCGCCAATTCGAGTTTTCAAGGCCTGTGCTTCTTTCTGAAGTCACCACACCACGCTCACTTTCAAGTACCTGTTGATTAATATCTAAATTGGCAATGCGATCGGCTTCTAAATCAAAGATGATTTCTAAAGACGCAGCAGGAAACCAATTACTGTACACGGTTAAGTCTTCTGTCGTGTAAGCATTATTACGACCGCCGTGATTTTCCATTGTACGGTCAAACATTTTAGGGCCGTATTTTTTCGCGCCATTAAACATCATGTGTTCAAAAAAGTGCGCCAGACCTGTAATCCCAGGCACTTCATTACGAGAACCGACTTTCCAAAAAGTGTACATATTGGCATTAGGGATCGAGTCATCTTCTAATACGATCACTTTTAAACCGTTATCTAATGTAAATGTTTCTACATCTTTTGCATTGACCAGTGCTTGCGCACTAGAAAAGCCAATGGCACTAATCGCCAACAAAACTCGCCAGGCTAGTTTCATGCCAGAACCTCCAACTACTTACAAAATAGTGTTTAATTAAACAATAAACACATCATTATTCGGCTAAAAACAGGCAATAAACACCTATTTTTACATCTTTGAGCCATATTAACGTAATTAAGCCGAGTTTTAATTATTTATATGTAAAAAAGCATTTCGGCTAAATAAACCTGTTAAAGAAGACAAAAAACCATGACGTGAGAAATACAATTTGTCCGAATTCTTTGCGCTAACGCAAATTTTTTGGTTTTTATAGGTTTATACAGCCTCTAAGCATTTTATAAATTCGTCGCTGGCGTTATAATTGGTTTAATTTCCGTCTATCGTGTTTGATCGCGTTCTAATCGAAGTGAGCAAGGTACAATGAAAAAACTATCCGCAGCATTTTTACTGCTAGCAACAACAGCAACAGCCCAGGCTTATGATAATTCAATGACAGAAGAAGCGATCAAAAGTCGTTTAGCACCGATTGGTTCTGTTTATTTGAAAGGTGATAAACCAGCCGGTCCAGTGGTTCCTGCAGGTCCACGTACTGGCCAACAAGTCTACCAAGCAAGCTGTTTTGCTTGTCATGGTACGGGTGCACTCGGTGCTCCAAAAACGCCAGCTGATTGGGCTCCACGCGTAGCAAAAGGTATGGATGTCTTATTAGATCACGCTATCAATGGCTTTAACTCTATGCCTCCTCGCGGTACCTGTATGGACTGTTCGGATGATGAAATTAAAGCATCAATTGAGTTTATGAGTAAAGGCGAATAACGCTTGCCAGTTAAACTCAATAAGAGGTCGCAAGTGCGGCCTTTTTTATTGCGTATGATTCATTAAATCTTGACCTAAAACACAATCAATGAAAATATGATGTGTAAAATATAACCGCATAATAACGATAACGGTTTTAGTCAGTGGATGATTTGACTAGCGGCAATAAAAAACTTAATACTAAAATTGCACGCTTAAAAAAAATAATAAAAAAATACCAGCATGCCCACAATATGCAGCATGCACTCATTCAATTATCTGAACAGGCGAGTAATGTCCCTGAGCTGACGTTGTTATATCCCGCTATTCATAAAATCCTTGAAGCATACCTGCCTAGTAGTAATTTTTATGTTGTCCTTGAAAATCAACTGACGCATACATTAGAACTCACTTATTTCAGTGATGAAAAAGATGATAAATCAGTCCCTTTAGCTGAAGAACATCACTTTAATGAAGGGCTAACAGGTTATGTATTTAAAACTGGGAAAACCCAGTTATTTACTCAAGCTGATATTTTAAGTGGCCATAAACAAGATAAATTTAAAGTGCTTGGCACTGTGTGTGAACATTGGCTCGGTGTGCCTATTTTCCAAGATAAGGAAATTATGGGTGTCATGGTATCGCAAAGTTACCACGCCAACGCTTTATTCAATCAAAGCCATGTTGAGTTATTTGAAGTTATCTCACTTTATTTATCAACCGCGATAGAGCGAGTGAAAAAGCGAGAGCTACTTGAGCTTGAGGTCAAATATCGCACCTACGCGTTAATGCAAAGCAACCAAGCATTGCAAAATGAAATCGGCCAACGTAAGCAAGCCCTCGACCGTCTACAGATTTTATTTAAAATCTCACGGCTAGCGACTAAAACTGAGCACTTATCTGATTTTTATCAGCAAATTCATCATATTTTGCAATCTATTACCTATGCTGAAAACATCTATATTTGTTTGTATGACAAAGAAGCTAAGCAACTTTCTTTTCCTTATGCTGTCGATGAGCGGATCAGCACTTATCGAACTCGTCCATATCAAAAAGGCTTTACAGAATACGTCATCACACAGCGATGTGCTCAGCTGATAGATAATAAACGCGCAGAAGAATTAATTGCACAAGGTGACATTGTTCGCACAGAAAATCATTGCTCCAATAGCAGTGAAACGTCTTGGATCGGCGCGCCGTTGATCAGTGAAGGCAATGTGATTGGTGTGATTGCTTGCCAATCCTATGATCATAAGCATACCTACAATGCAGATGATGTTGAGCTTATCAATTTTGTTTCGCAACAAATCGCGAATGTGCTGCAAAAACATCTGGCGAATCAAGCATTAAAGCAAAGCCATGAGAAGTTAGAAAAAAGAGTCAAAGATAAAACTAAAGCACTGCAACAAAGTAACTTGCATTTGCAGCTCCAAATTGAAGAGCGCAAAAAAATCGAACAACAGCTTTATCATGACGCTCACCATGATGCACTCACAGGTCTTGCAAACCGTAGTCTGTTTTTAATGCAATTGGATAAACAGCTCCAACAATATATCCGCCACCCACAGCATGGCTTTGCTGTGCTGTTTATCGATTTAGATAATTTCAAAGCAATTAATGACAATTTAGGCCACCAAGCGGGCGATGAGTTTTTGGTTGAGGTGGCACAGTCATTTAGCTACTGTATTCGCGAGCATGATTTACTTGCGCGACTGGCTGGAGATGAGTTTGTGATTTTGCTCAATCATTTACACCATCCGCAAGAAGCCATTGATGTTGCTAATCGTATAATTGAAATCATGCGAGTGCCTTTTTGCCGTGATGGCTTTTGCATTGAATCAGGCGCAAGTGTTGGCATTACCCATAGTCATAATAACTATCAGCATACTGATGAAATAATTCGCGATGCTGATACTGCAATGTATCAAGCGAAAAAGAATGGTCGCGGTCAATGTGAATTTTTTCACCCACTGTTGCGCCAACTTGATATGAATAGCGGCACAATTACCCAGATAAATGACACCCTACAGCCTCAAGATTTGCACTTTAACGGCAAAGCCATCATTGCTATTCACAATGGCGAAACACAAGCTTGTTTGGTCGAACGTTTTTGGCTACATCCAAACCTTGGGAAGATTCAATTTAGTCAAATCGAAAAGTATCTTAGTGATACGCAGCAGCTGATCGAATGTGAACTTAACTTACTCACATCAATCCTCACACAAAATAACACGCTGCAACCCATTTTACTCAACTGCAATATCAACATGTTGAACGTCGGTCATTTTACTGCACTTAAACGCACCCTAATGGCGCACCTAGGCTCAAGCGTTTTATGTTTATTATTTAATGAAGAAGCAATTAGCCGAGCTGATAATCAACAAATACAGCATTTAAATCAACTTCAAGAAATGGGCATTCAAATAGGACTCAACGACTTTGCCAAATACCGGTGTGATTTAAATATTGTCACCCGTTGCCAGTTTGATTATATCGTATTGAGCCCTATTTTTAGCCAGCGCCTGTTACAGCAAACGTCACATCAATTACAGTTGCAAGGTTTATTAGCTATTACAAACAGCTGTAACAGCCAAGTGATAGCCAAAGGGCCTGCAATACTAAACTACCAAGTTTTATTAGAAAAACATGGCATTGCATTATTTTCTAGCCAACAAGACTTTTCAGCATCATTACCTGATATGAGTGAAAGTACACAAATAGCATCAATACGCTGAGTCGGGACTAGTCCTTTTTCAACATCGCACGTAAGTTGGCAACGCGAGCCTGGCCTTTTTCCATTCGCTCAGCTTGTGTTGCTGGTTGCTTTCGTGATTCAAACGCTAAATCATCTTGAGGAAGCTCTTCTACAAAACGACTGATTTCGGTATTTGAGGTTTCACCAAACTGACGACGAACTTTCGCGTAGGTAAAAATGAGCTCTTGCTGAGCACGAGTAATACCAACATAGGCAAGGCGGCGCTCTTCTTCGATATTGTCTTCATCAATACTGGCCTGATGGGGCAATAAACCTTCTTCCATTCCAACCATAAACACATACGGGTACTCGAGCCCTTTTGAGGCGTGTAAAGTCAATAGCTGCACAGCGTCAGACTCATCTTCGTCTTCATTTCGCTCCATCATATCGCGAAGGGTAAGTTTAGTGACTACCTCCGCAAGTGTCATCGGTGGGTTATCATCATTGCCAGTGATCATATCTGTGATCCAGCGATATAACTCAGAGACGTTCTTCATGCGCATTTCTGCAGCTTTAGGACTCGTGGAAGACTCGTATAAATAATCTTCATAGTTAATTTGACGGATCAAGGTTTTCACAGCTTCTAACGTGTCACCTCGTACAGCGTTGTCTGATAATTCCACCACCCAACGAACAAATCCTTGTAACGCATTAAAACCACGCCCAGTTAAATAGTCATTGAGTTCAGGCTCAAATGCAGCTGCAAATAGGCTGATATGCTTTTGATTGGCAAAATTACCTAACTTTTCTAAGGTCGTGGTACCAATTTCGCGTCGCGGAGTATTCACTATGCGTAAAAAAGCATTATCGTCATCTTGGTTAACCAGTAAACGCAAATAGGCCATGATGTCTTTGATTTCTGAGCGACTAAAAAACGACATACCACCACTGATTTTGTAGGGGATACGGTTGGCCATTAATCCTTTTTCGAAGATCCTTGCTTGGTGATTACCACGATACAAAATCGCATAATCTTTATAATTAGTACGTTTCGTGAACTTATGAGAAATAATTTCAGCGACCACACGTTCTGCTTCGTGTTCTTCATCGCGGGTACCAATCACTTTGATTGGCTCTCCATAACCAAGCTCACTGAATAATTTTTTCTCAAACACATGGGGGTTATTAGCGATTAAGATATTGGCCGCTTTAAGGATCCGCCCGGCACTTCGGTAATTTTGCTCTAATTTAATCAAGCGTAATGCAGGGAAATCCTTACTGAGTAGCACTAAGTTTTGTGGTTTAGCGCCCCGCCAAGAATAAATCGA
The DNA here is from genome assembly GCF_014925405.1 of Pseudoalteromonas ulvae UL12. Taxonomy (NCBI): domain Bacteria; kingdom Pseudomonadati; phylum Pseudomonadota; class Gammaproteobacteria; order Alteromonadales; family Pseudoalteromonadaceae; genus Pseudoalteromonas; species Pseudoalteromonas ulvae. Next base: position 108,631 of record NZ_AQHJ01000029.1, on the reverse strand, counting down.
TTGGTCATCATCCCCAACCACGGTAAAGCGAGCTCGCTCGCCAACCAAATATTTAACCAGCAAATACTGACTGGTATTTGTATCTTGATATTCATCAACCAGTAAATATCGAAATCGGTTTTGCCAGCGCTCTCTGACTTCTGGGTATTGGGCCAGTAACACCGTGGGCACCATGATCAAATCATCAAAATCAAGCGCATTATATGCACGTAACTGATTTTGATAGCGCGCATATAACTGAGCAAACAAAGCTGTTTGAGGCTCTTTTGCCTCTTGAATAGCCCGTTCAGGGTGGATCAAATCATTTTTCCAGTTGGAGATGTGCATTTTTAATGCATTGAGCTGATCTTTATCTTTTTTTAGTTCTTTTTCTGTTAACTCAGCCACCAGCTGAGCAATATCTTGATCATCAAATAACGAAAAACCCGGCTTAAACCCTAAGGTCATCAGCTCTTTTTTAATGATTTCCAACCCTAAGGTGTGAAATGTCGACACCCACACCCCTTTTGCATCTTTTTTGCCTAAGGTTTGGATCAAGCGTTCTTTCATTTCTCGTGCGGCTTTATTGGTAAATGTGACCGCAGCAATATTCTTTGACTTGTATTCGCACTTTTGCACTAAGTAAGCGATTTTATTAGTAATAACACGGGTTTTACCCGAACCAGCTCCAGCTAGAACAAGGCAAGGACCACTGATGTATTTTACCGCTTCATCTTGATTGGGATTTAATTTCATAACAGAACAACGTGCAAAAAAAGAAGAACAGGGATTTTAACGGATCTCAGTACTTTTACCAGCGACGAAAACAAGTTAAAAAATTTAATGCCACCGCATCTGAGCATAAAAACCACACAGTTTTTGCTAAGCACAGGGGCGATGCGTTACCATAAGAGAACTAAACGCTATTGAGATTGAAGAGATGATTAACCCAACAAAAATTGAAGAAATAGCCAAGCAACTAACAGACAATATGCCGCAAGGCGTTAAAAGCTTAGCTGAGAACTTGGAAAACAAAACCAAGCAAGTGTTGCAAAATAAACTAGCGCAAATGGATTTCGTATCTCGTGAAGAGTTCGACATTCAAAGCCAAGTGCTGATCCGCACGCGTGAAAAGCTGAGTCAATTAGAGCAAAAAGTATCTGAACTTGAAGCGAAACTCTCTTCAGAGCAGGAATGACAGACCATGATCCAGAGACAATGCTTCTGGATCGCTTTCACTGCCCCACTTGTTGATTAAATTCAGCCAGAAAACCAGGGTTTTCCGCTAGATACTCATTAGAAAAATAACAACCAAAAGGCCGTGATGATTGGGTTTTTTGCTTAACTTTGCTGACATCATACCCATTGGCACGTAATGCATACCAAAAAACATCCGCAGAAAGAAACACAGTATCAATTCGCTGCTTAAAAAGCATTTTTGTCAGTGTGGTTGCTTCATTTGGAAGTGAGGCAATATGGTACTTATTTTGTTTAAGCCATTGGTAAGTATTGGTATTGAGCTTAGTTCCTACTCTTGCTACTTGTTTGAAATTAGCAGAATCAGGAGTCAGTTCATTATCGGATAAATAAAACCAAGCCCAGTCATTAACCAATACCGCCCGAGACATCACACCATATTTATCGCGTTCAGGGTTTTGAGTCCCCAAACAAAAACCATTATTATGACCTCGCTTAAGGCCATCTAATGCAACACCATGATTAGCAACAATTTTAAATGAATATGGCACACCAATTTTATTCAATATACCACTGATCTTTTCAACACCTTGCCCGGTTAGGCGCTGCTCGCTAGTCACATAAGTGTAAGGAGGAAAAATAGGCACATCTAAGAGCAACTTTTCAAAAGCCGCAACCTTAAAGGGAAAAAAGAGCAACCCGATAAAAAAGCCAATAAATAACTTAGCGAGTTGATGAAAAAACATCTTCAATCGCAAGTTGATATATAGAGTGCATCTCATTCGTATGACTAATACCAGAACAAAGATCTCTTAGATGACCATCTTTGAGACCGTAAATCCAACCGTGTACAGAAAGCTCCTGCCCTCTGTCCCATGCGTTTTCTACTAAGTTAGTTTGGCACACATTCCTAACTTGTTCTATTACGTTAATTTCACACATGGCATCAAACTTACGCAGGGGATCAATAATCGCATCGAGTTGCTGCTGGTTTTTCTCTTTTGCATCACTAACATGACGCAGCCAATTGTCGATTAAGCCAAATCTAGCTCCATCTAATGCTGCTTTGACTCCACCGCAACCATAGTGACCGACAACCATGATGTGTTTAACTTGCAGAACATCTATTGCGTACTGCATCACAGATAAACAATTGTGATCGGTATGCACCACCACATTGGCTACATTACGATGGACAAATAACTCCCCTGGTAATAAACCTACAATTTCATTCGCAGGTACTCGGGAGTCGGAGCAGCCGATCCATAAATACTCAGGGTTTTGTTGCATAGACAATATTTTAAAGAATTGACTGTTACCTTCAGTCATCTTGCATGCCCAATGCCGATTGTTCGCAAATAACTGACCTAGTTTTTTCATTCTTTATTCTTATTTTTAATGGCTTGAATTAACACGTTTCTAGGAGTAATAGTTTTAGCACAAAACTCACTTAAGGTAACCTGATAACCGTGCTGCTGTAAAAATAACACCCGATCTAATACTAACCATAACTCAATCGCTCGGCGAAAAGCATGGCGAATTAATTCAATACGGTCTGTCACTTGCTTTCGTTGTTTTCCCTTAATTAAATAAGCATCAAAGTCGATGTCGTCAGGTAATGTGATGCCTTTTTTATCAGCTGCCCAGAAACAAAAATCGCTGAATGTGCCATTGAACATCGATTTACTTACTGAAGGGACACTTAAATATGTGTCTCGGTCACACACTATTTGCTGCATCGAATCAAAAGCTAGACGCCATTCGACTTCAGTTTGACGCAATTGAGTGATTCGATCTGCGGCTGTAACCGTTTCTTGTAAAGCGAGTTTTAAATCGGATTTTTGCAATTGCAAGGCTGATTGCTTAGCACGCTCACTCATCGCAGTGTAATAATCTTGCTCGATTAAATGATAACAGCAAGGGGATAATGTCAGCTTTTGAGTTTGCTTCTCCACCCCCAACTGCATTAATTGCTGATGCAGCGCCCCACAGGCATGTAAAGCTACCCCATGCTGTTGCTGTTCAACAAAGTGTGAAGCTCGTTTACTCAAAACATCCAGTTGATCAAATTGGATGTTCAACTGATATTTCTGAGCGAGATGTTTTCCTTGTTCACATAAGTGTGATTGTAATTCGACACTTTGCACACGTGGTGCACCAGAATATGACAACATGCGGCCTAAATGACCTTTTCCTGCACACCACTCCAAAACCGGTAAGTGCTGCTCATCCACCGCAGATACAAAGCTTTTCAGTTGGGCAATCTTACGACCTTTGATACCACTTTCAAGCCAAAATGGCCACGCAACATTCTGATTATCTAGACTTGGTAATATTTCTAATGGCGCTAATTGAGCGACATCAGGAATATACTGCGCCAACCATTGCTGCAACTTATGCGGACAACTGTCCAGTTCAGCGACATCGTCATCACTGAGTGCCTGCAAAGGCGATACTAATTCAGGCCAAGGGATATGACTGTGATCAAATGCAACTAACTGCCAATAACATTGAGTGCGAGATAATAATTGATCTAAAGCGAAGAAGTGCGCATCATAATTCATGAAATAAAGCTCAAACGAAAAAACACGCTATCATAACAATTTCGTTTCTTGCTTGTCAGTTTAACTTCACCAACAGCTTATTTTTACGCTTTTCCTCTGTCGACAACAGGCGATAATAACTCGGAAATGACACAACAATGATGATACATGCCAAAATATGCATCCATGAGATATCCCATGGCTGACTTTTGGCTGTTTGATATATAAAACCAGGTAAGTTTTGCTCAACAATTTGCCTATCAATACCATACATGTCAGCAATAACTCGCCAACGGGCACTCGACATTTGCCCTAACTGAGTGTGATCTGAATGCACCAGGTTAATCAGTTTCTCTGCTTCAAATGCCAAATGAGCACGAGATTTTTGACTGTTATAGTGTGTTTTAATCACCTCTATAGCTTCTTCTGGGTGATTAATGGCTTCTCGCCAGCCTTTGTTGGTCGCGGTGTAAAATCTCTGTACTAATTGCGGATTTTTATCGATGACGTCCTGACGCGTAAATAACACATCTGAATATGCATTTAAGCCATGCTTTTTAGGGCAAAACAAATGAAAACCTATTTGCCGCTGCTTGAGTAAAAACGGTTCATTAGTGGCATAGACCTTCAAAATATCCACTTCATTATTGATCCAATTTTGCAAAGTGACTTTCTTATCTTCTAAAACAAAATCAGCTGCACTCAAGCCGTGCTGAGACAACATAGCAAATAGCTCTGCCCCCTCTTTTTGGTTAAAAAATGCGATTCGTTTTCCTTTAAAATCAGCGACATTTCTAATCCCCTGATCTGTTTTTGCCAACCAACAATATGGTGAACTTTGAAAAATAGCCGACATGGCCACTAATGGCTCGCCTTCCATGCGATGTAAAAGCAAGCCGGAATTGGCGATACCAAAATCAGCCTGACCAGACACCACTTTGGGGATCGTATCGATATCTTGAGGCGCAGCAGGAACTATGGTCACATTTAAACCCAGCTCGTGATAGTAACCCCGCTCAATTGCCATATAATAACCCGCGAACTGGAATTGATGCTGCCATTTTAATTGCAACACAACGCTATCATTAGCTTTGACTTGGTAAGGCGATAAGAAAAAAAACAACCCGATGAGTAAGGTTCGCATACAATCCTTGTTGCTGAATTCATTGTGCTTTATGACTTTAAACTATAGTTGATAAATAAAAAAAAACGCCACAATCTGCAGCGTTCTTAATTTGTACACGGCTCGTTTATCCTACATTTGCGAGACGCTCAACATTTGCCGCCAAAAATCGTTGATAACATGGGTTGCACGTTTCTTCTTGGTATTCATAACCTAAACGGGCTAAATGCTCCGAAAACGCGCTATCGTCTTCTGCCGGGATCTCAAACGCAGCCAACACGTTGCCCGTGGCTGCACCATGGTTGCGATAATGAAATAAAGTAATATTCCAATTTGTACCTAAGGTATCTAAAAAGCGCTCAAGCGCCCCCGGATATTCAGGAAATTCAAAACGAAACAACCTTTCTTGTAAGATTTGATCGGGCTTTCCCCCAACCATATATCTCAAATGGAGCTTAGCTAATTCATCATCAGATAAATCAGCAAAATCATAATCAAGTGTCGTTAATTCATTTTTTAACTCATCTAACTCCACTTGGCCGCGACGCAAACCCACACCAACAAAAATTTGTGCCATCGCGACAGCGCTGTATCGATAGTTAAACTCGGTAATCGCTCGCCCACCTAACGCTTTACAAAATTTGCGGAAACTGCCTTTTTCTTCACCGATAGTGACAGCAAGTAACGCTTCATTTTTTTCACCTAAAGCGGTGCGCTCTGCAACATAGCGTAATCGGTCGAAGTTAAGATTAGCGCCAGACAAAACAGCGGCTAAATTCATATTGCGCGCTTGATTGTCACTGACCCATTTTTTTAATCCTGCCAGCGCGAGTGCCCCTGAAGGCTCAGCGACAGCTCGGGTTCCAACAAAGACATCTTGCATGGCGGCACAAATTTCATCACTACTCACCGTCACTACTTCATCGCAAAATTGCTGAGCTAAACGAAACGTTTCTTTGCCGATAATCTTCACTGCAACACCATCGGCGAAGCTTCCCACCCGTTCAAGCTCAACGGGGTGACCCGCTTCCAGCGCAGCTTTTAAACATGCGCTTTCTTCTGATTCTACGCCAATTACTTTAATATCAGGGCGCAGCGATTTAATATACACCGACATGCCAGCGAGTAATCCACCGCCACCAACCGGAATAAATACAGCATCTAACTCTGGGAGTTGCTGCATTAACTCTCGTGCAATCGTGCCTTGACCCACAATAACATCAGGATCATCAAACGGCGGGACAAACACCGCACCTTCTTGCTCGGCTAGATTCAAAGCAAAGCTATTGGCGGCATCAAAATGATGGCCATGCAAAATGACTTCCCCACCTAAATCTCTAACAGCATTGACCTTAATTTCTGGTGTCGTCACTGGCATCACTATTTTAGCTGTGTGACCTAAAAAACTGGCGCTCAGTGCCACACCTTGGGCATGATTACCTGCAGAGGCAGTGACAACTTTAGATTTTTCAGGTAGTTGCTTTAATTTATGATAGGCACCACGCAACTTAAACGAATAAACAGGCTGCTGATCTTCGCGTTTTAACCAAATTTTATTGCCCAGTTTTTTTTCTAAACTTGGCATGTCACTCACTTGAGTCAATTTAGCCAATGGCTCCATATTGGCTTGGATAATTGCTCTGAAGTACTCAAGCTCTTTTGACACCATTTCAGCTTAGCTCCTCTAATTTAGCTAAATCACGCACCGCCCCTTTATCCGCACTGGTTGCCAATAATGCATAAGCTTTTAATGCTGATGAAACATATCGTTCACGGTCAAGAGGTTTAAATGCTAACTTACCGCGATCAAGTTGTTTTTGCTTACGCGCTGCAAGCTCTTCTTCACTGAGGTCGAGTTGAATTTGACGTGTTGCAATATCAATGATGATTTTGTCGCCATTTTCAACAAAAGCAATCGCGCCACCGCTAGCAGCTTCAGGTGATACATGCCCTATCGATAGCCCTGACGTGCCGCCTGAAAAACGCCCATCTGTGATAAGCGCACATTTTTCGGCTAATCCTTTTGATTTCAAGTAACTGGTCGGATACAGCATTTCTTGCATCCCTGGTCCACCTTTAGGCCCTTCATAACGGATAACAACCACATCACCCGCTTTTACTTCATCATTTAAAATGCCGGCTACTGAATCATCTTGAGATTCATAGACTACTGCACGCCCTTCAAAATGCAGCATCTCATCAACCACACCGGCGCTTTTAACTATACAACCATCTTCTGCCAAGTTTCCGTAAAGAACCGCAAGACCACCGTCTTGTCGGAACGCATTTTCAACACTGCGGATACATCCGTTTTCGCGATCATTATCCCCTTCAGGCCAACGACACTCTTGACTCATGGCTTTGGTGGTGCGAATACCGGCAGGGCCTGCACGGTAGAATTTCTGAGCAGCTTCATTTGTGGGATCAGTCGCATCCCATTTTTTCACTAAGTCAGCCATCGTCATGCCCGCCACATGATCAACCGATAAATCAACCAAACCCGCTTTACCTAATTCACGAATAATCGCCATCATGCCACCAGCACGATGCACATCTTCAATGTGGTAATCGGGTGTCGCTGGGGCCACTTTACATAAAAATGGTGTTTTACGAGATAATGCGTCGATATGAGACATATCAAAGTCAACGCCCGCCTCTTGCGCAGCCGCTAATAAATGCAAAACTGTATTTGATGATCCACCCATCGCAATATCGACTACCATAGCATTCATAAATGCAGTGCGATTAGCTATCGCTCTGGGTAATACAGCAGCGTTATCTTTTTGATAATATTCACGACATAAATCGACAATTCGCGCACCCGCCTCGACATAGAGCTGTTTACGATCTTTATGAGTCGCAAGGGTAGTACCGTTACCTGGTAACGCTAACCCGATGGCCTCTAACAAACAGTTCATTGAATTTGCCGTAAACATACCCGAGCATGATCCACACGTTGGGCAAGCAGAACGTTCGACCTGTTCAGAATCCGCATCACTCACAGTCGAATCAGCGCCTTTGACCATCGCATCAACCAAATCAAGTTTGATATCGATACCAGCCAAACGCGTTTTCCCCGCCTCCATTGGGCCACCTGATACAAAAATCACTGGTATGTTTAGACGCAAAGCAGCAAGCATCATCCCTGGTGTAATTTTGTCGCAGTTTGAAATACAAATCATGGCATCAGCACAATGACCATTAACCATATATTCGACCGAATCAGCGATTAAATCCCGTGACGGCAATGAATACAACATGCCACCATGTCCCATTGCAATCCCATCATCAATGGCAATAGTATTGAATTCTTTTGGTACCCCACCGGCATCGGTGATGGTTTGTGCCATTAATTCACTCAGTTGATTGAGGTGAACATGTCCAGGCACAAATTGAGTAAATGAGTTAACAACCGCGATAATCGGTTTACCAAAATCTTTATCTGTCATCCCTGTCGCACGCCAAAGAGCGCGTGCTCCTGCGCGTTTTCGACCTTCAGTTGTTTCTGCACTTCTTAATTTAGCCATAGTTACCTCTGTGTTTTAGGAGACGCATCTCCTAGTCCTCATTCCCAAAAATTAATGTTATACGTTTACGTACTCTAACCAGCCATGAGGGTCGTCAGTCTGCCCTTTAACCAAATCGAAATATGCTTTTTGTAATCTTGCAGTGATCGGTCCTCGAGCGCCTGTTCCAACTGGAATTCTATCTACGCTTCTTACAGGGACTATTTCTGCAGCTGTGCCTGTCATAAAAAACTCATCAGCCAAATATAAGGCTTCACGGGCAATTGCTTCTTCGCGTACTTCATAACCAAACTCTTTAGCCAAGGTCATGATGGTATCTCGCGTTAAACCAGGCAAAATACATGCTGTCGTCGGTGGGGTAAATAACACGCCATTTTTGATAACAAAAAGGTTTTCTCCCGCTCCTTCACTTAGCATGCCATTGGTATCAAGAGCAATTCCTTCAACATAACCATTGCGCTTAGCTTCACCAGAAATCAGCTGAGAAGATAAATAATTGCCTCCCGCTTTGGCTGCAGTTGGCATTGTATTCGGCGCTAAACGATTCCATGAAGAAATACAGACATCGACCCCGTTAGCAAGGCTGTCTTCACCTAAATATGCGCCCCACTGCATTGCAGCAACCGAGACATCAGCAATATGTGATTTCGGGTTAAGCCCCAAACCTACGTGACCTAAATATGCAAAAGGACGAAGGTAAGCATCTTTAAAACCATTTTGCGCCACCGTGTCTTTACAGGCTTGAATTAATTCCTCAAGCGAGTAAGGGATTTCCATTCGATATATTTTCGCCGAGTCATACATGCGCTTCATGTGATCAGTTAATCGAAAAATGGCCGGACCGTTTGGTGTGTCGTATGCTCGGATCCCTTCAAACACTGAGCTTCCGTAATGGATTGCATGACTCAATACATGCGTTGTCGCCTGCTCATAAGGGATCATCTTGCCATTTAACCAAATAAATTCTGACTGTTGTGACATAAAGGCTTTCCTGTTAATAAAGTACCCGGCAAACCGGTAAAATTATAATTAAGCGATGAATTAACCCGCTTGCTGTTGTAATTGGTGTTCAACAAAACTGACGTCAATCAGTTTATTCAGCTGCTGTGTCAGTAAATATATAGGGCGATCACTATCGACGGTAAAATTCACTAAATAACGCTCATCTTTTGCTTCGAGTTGCATATGAGTTAGAGAAAATCCACGATGACGCGTCACACGTAAAAAGCGTTCAACAGCAACGCTCTGATTTTTCAGTTCGACTTGTAAATAGTGTTTCATGATTGCACCTCTGTCATCATTTGTTCATTACTTGCACCTGGCGGGACAAGTGGCCACACATTTTCTTTATCATCAATACAAGCATGTAAAATATAAGGGCCGGTTGAATTTACTAACTTCTCAAGCGCCGCATCGACTTCGTTCGCATGGGTGATGGTTTGCCCAGGAATACCAAACACAGCTGCAAGCGCGACAAAATCAGGATTATCCGATAAGTCTGTTTCACTATAACGGCCATCGAAAAATAGCTGCTGCCATTGACGCACCATGCCCAAGCGTTGGTTATCAAGGATCAATATTTTGACTGGTAAATTATTGCGCCTGATGGTTGCAAGCTCTTGGATATTCATCATGATGGAGCCGTCACCGGATACCGTGATCACAAAATCATTTGGCCGAGCGATTTGCGCTCCGATGGCTGCAGGTAGGCCAAACCCCATCGTGCCAGCACCACCACTACTTAAATGGTTACTCGGATGACGAAACTTCATATGTTGCGCCACCCACATTTGATGCTGGCCCACATCACAACAAACGACACCCGTTTTAGGCATCATTTTACTAAGTGTATTCAGTAAATATGGTGCGAAAACTTTCTCACCTGGGTAATCATAACGCCAAGCATATTCTTTCATCATCTGCTGACAATGTGTCTGCCACGCCGCTTTAGTTAATGGTGTATGTAAGTGTGGTAATGAGTCTTTTAGATCGGCCACCAAAGAGGCAGCAACTGGCTTACGCTTACCCACTTCGGCAGCGTCAATGTCGAGATGAATCACTTTCGCTTTAGCGGCAAACTTAGCTAAGTTACCCGTAACACGATCATCAAAACGAGCACCAATACAGACTAAAACATCACACTCTTGCACTGCTATGTTGGCAGCTTGTCCGCCATGCATGCCAAGCATGCCCATATCCAATGAATATTCAGGTAACACTGACCCTAATGCTTTTAATGTGGAAACTGCAGGCATTTGCGTACGGGTTAAAAAATCCATTAAATGCGTTTGAGCGTCAGCCGACTGCACCCCTCCACCTATGTATGCTACCGGTCGCTCGGCATTGGCTAACAAATTATTGGCCTTTTGAACTTCACTCATGTTGACTGTCGGCTTGTAATCATCCGCTGCAAGCCATGGATGGAACGGCACTTGCGCTAACTGAATGTCTTTTGGGATATCAACTAAAACTGGTCCGGGACGTCCAGACTGTGCAACATGTATTGCTTCTTGTAATATTTCCGCTAAATCTTCTGCTCGCTCGACTAAGTAACTGTGTTTTGTGCATGACAACGACATCCCTAAAACATCAATTTCTTGAAACGCATCGGATCCAATCGCAGCCGTTGGCACTTGCCCTGTGATGGCTAATAAAGGCACTGAATCCATCATGGCATCAGCAAGTGATGTGATTAAATTAGTCGCACCTGGCCCCGAGGTCGCAAAACACACACCGAGCTTGCCGGTGCTGCGAGCAAAACCTACCGCAGCAAATCCGGCACCTTGCTCATGACGAGTTAAATAATGCTTGATTGGCGCGCCATACAGAGCGTCATAAATAGGCATGATTGCTCCACCCGGATAACCAAAAACCTCATTAACGCCATGCTTGGCTAGTAACTCTATTAATAACTGCGCGCCTGTCATCGTATTTAACCCTTTAATTTTTACTAATTTTTCACAACACCTAGAAACAAAAAACCCCCCGAACTTTTCAGTGCGGAGGGTTGGTAGTTAAGCAATTTTACTTAGACACTAACTCGCCCCCGCGGTGATAATAATCACCACGCTGATAATAATAAGGACTAGAGAAAGTGTGTTTTTAGACATTAAATTGTTAACCAAAATTCATTTTATTAAGCAGGGCATCATCACCTGCGTTGATTACCTTTTTATTAGTAACCTTTTCGCCTCGGCAAGTCAACCATAAATTCAATCCAAATAAAAACCTAGTTTTGAAAAAAAACACCCTAAAAAGCAATTTAAATCACATTAAAAGGATTTTTTATTCAATTGTTATGTGTAAGATGAATCGTTCACTCCACTTAGGACAACAGCATACATAGATTAATTTTATGTTACACGCAAAATTGAATTCAATATACAAATAAAATTTTAAATTTATTTAAACCTTTTTGCACCGATGCTGCGTCTTAATAGATAACTACAAATAATGATTCAGGAAGACCACTCATGAAACTAGCCACACACATCATCGCAATTGCTTCTATTTTATTTGCTTCTGCGGCATTGGCCGATAGCGAAAAGCGGATCAGTGAAAATCTCACTATGACTGAACAACAGAGCTTACATATTAATTTTCCAGTTGGCAGTCTTGAGATTGAAGTCACTGACAGCAACCAACTCGAAGTTGAAATAGAGATTAAACCAAAGAAAAATGGTTGGTTTTCGTCAAGCCAAGACTTATCAAATATCACTTTATCTAAAAAAGTGACCGACAATAGAGTGAAACTTGAAATCGATGAGGATGATTTGCAACAAGAATGGACTCTTCGAGTTCCGCGCTCGGCAGCAATAGATATCAACTTAGGTGTTGGTAGCATAGAAGTGAACAAATTAGCCAATTCTGCCGATATCGAAGTAGGCGTGGGTTCAATTCGTGTTGATACCGTATTAAATGACTTTAAGCGCATCGATTTAGACTCAGGAGTGGGTGATACTCGCGTAACGGGTTTAGTGAATGAAATTAAAGAAAACCGCAAGATGGTCAGCTCTGAAATTCAATACCGCGGCCAAGGCGAGTTCACTTTAAACCTCGAAGTGGGTGTTGGTGATATTCGAGTTCGCCACTAACCACACCTAAAAATGCAAAAAAAGCGGCTCGTGCCGCTTTTTTTCTTTCTACGTCTAAAAACACAAGCGCCAACAATTAACACATTAATTTTTAATAACTTTAATTTGATGGTTTTTATACTCTCAAGATTAATAACGCCTCTAAAAACACACTAACACCCGCGCCATTGCATAAAATTTAATAAATCATTATTGACATATAGATGGCTAAAATGTTTCAATTTGCGCCATACACCCTATTACAAAGTATTTGCATCGCAACATAGCAGATACTTTAGGGCTAGAAGAGGTGCGTTATTCAGGTAATAAGTACGAGGAGAGCAAACTCCGTTGACCACTTATGAGGGGAATTAACGCCGAGAATGCGTATTGTTTGCTGCAATACAATTTCGGGCGACTGGGCTGAATCCCAGCGACTGTCACCAATAACAGCGATGCTGTTGTATGTTTGGTGGAGAGCTTCTGGTCTTAGAAAATAAGGCCATGCGCTTTATTTTATTTAAGTCCATTCGCTCTTCGAATTTTATATGTTCGGTAGCGATATGACTTCTCATCATTTGCATCCTATCGACGTGTTATGAGTTCGGTAGAGATGATCCAACAATTCGATTTATCTGAATATCCATTATGGACGGCCTTAATTACGCCGTTTACAGAACAAGACACCATTAATTTTAATGGCTTAGCGCAACTTGTAGCTGAACAAGTTCAAGCCAACAATGGTATTTTATTACTCGGAAGCACCGGCGAAGGGCTTGCACTCACAATGGATGAGCAACAAGAGATCGTCCGTTTTGTGTGTAATCTAGCTCCCAATGTGCCACTCATGGTTGCTGTCGGTGGCTTTAATTTAAAGCAGCAAGTGCAATGGCTTGAGTTTTGTAACGACATGCCAATTCATGCTTACTTGCTTGGCTCTCCTTTGTACGCAAAACCGGGTATTCAAGGCCAAACACACTGGTTTGATACCTTACTGGCAAACTCAGCTCACCCTTGTATGTTATATAACGTACCAGGGCGAAGTGCAGTCGCAATTGACCCGCAGGTACTCGCCAATTTAAGCCATCATTCAACGTTATGGGCAATGAAAGAGGCCAGCGGTGACATCGCGAAATTTGAAGCATTTCGCTCAATAGCCCCAGAACTCGCGATTTACAGTGGTGATGATGCCCTGATGCCTTATTTTGCTCAAGCTGGAGCGAAGGGACTTGTCTCTGTCGCGGCCAACGCCTGGCCAAAGCAAACAGCTGAATTTGTGCGCCGTTCACTCGCTGGCACCTATCCGAACTTATTTAGTCAATGGTCACGCGCAATCAACAGCTTATTCACTGTCGCTAATCCCATTCCCGTTAAAGTACTCATGCATAAGCAAGGACGTATTGATTGCCCTGACTTACGCCCACCTTTAACTCACACCGAATTAACTGATCATGCCGCTATTGATGCAGCAAATCACACTATCTTATCTTTTAACTAAACAGGACTATTCATGAGCTGGTTAGCATTATTACAAAATTTAGAAGCGGGCACTGTACGTGCTGCAACACAAGATGAAAATGGCGATTGGCATGCCAATGTTGACGTGAAAAAAGGCATTTTAGATGTCTTTAAAAATGGCACTAACATTGAATTCCCTGGTGGTTTTGTTGATAAAGACAATCTTGCTGTACGTGGCTTTTCAGCTGAAGACGGTGTACGTATGGTCCCAGGTGGAAGCAGTGTACGCCCAGGCGCTTACGTCGCCTCGGGCACCATTATTATGCCTCCAGCCTATGTCAACATCGGTGCATACATCGACAGCGGCACTATGGTTGATAGTCATGCATTAGTCGGTTCATGCGCGCAAGTAGGTAAAAATGTTCACCTGAGTGCCGCGGTACAATTAGGTGGGGTACTTGAGCCAGTAGGTGCAAGCCCAGTAGTGATTGAAGATGACGCTTTTATTGGTGCAGGTTGCGTCATTGTTGAAGGTGTAGTCGTTAAAAAAGGTGCGGTCCTCGCTCCGGGTGTCCGTTTATCTGCGACTATCCCTGTGTATGACTGCGTGAATGAGCGTCAACTTGAACGTGGTGAAGCAATTCCAGAATATGCGATTGTTGTCCCCGGCTCTCGCCCTGCTTCAAGTGAATGGGGTCGCAATCAAGGATTAAACATGTCCTGTGCTTTGATTGTGAAATATCGCGACGAGCAATCAAATGCATCATTAGCACTGGAAGAGGTATTACGTTAATGAGTTTTTTGAGCACTCATGTTCGTAGTCATATCAACCAATTGGTTGAGACTGAGCAGAACCCATTTTTTATCTATGATTTAGACCAACTAAGTAACCACCTAAAGCCGTTGACGGAACAAAATGTGGTCAAGCTCTGGTACGCAGTGAAAGCGAACCCGTTATCAAAGGTGATCCAAACCTTAGATAAATGCGGTTTTAATTTTGATGTCGCCAGCAGTGGTGAACTAAATCAGGTATTAAAACAAGGGATCGCTGCCGAACGAGTGCTCAATACCGGCCCTGCAAAAAGTAAGCTACAAATTGCGCACTTTCTTGGCGCAGGCGTGCGCACTTTTGTTGCTGAGAGCTTGAATCAAGTCACGTGGCTTAATCAAGCGGCACAAGACAACGAAGTGAAACTCGATATTCTTCTTCGGGTTCAGCTTCGCTGGCCTGATGGCGAAAAAAACCCGCTAGGAGGCAATAGCTTAACGCCATTTGGTTTAGGCTGTGAGCAATGGCAGACCTTAACCATTGCCGATTACCCCCAGCTAAACTTTGTCGGTTTACATATTTTCCAATGGGGCAATCTGCTCAGTACCGAAAAACTTGCGCAACTGTGGTCGCAAATGGTGCCTCCTTTGCAGCAATTAGCGCAAACGTTAGGGTTTCAACTTGATGTACTCGATTTAGGCGGCGGATTGGGCATCCCCTACCAAACAAACGACGCTCGGTTAAATTGGCCTGTGTTAGTTGATGCGCTTGCAACCATAAAGCAAGCGGCTGGCGTCAAAGAGCTTTGGATGGAACTGGGTCGCTATGCAGTGGGAGAATGCGGCCATTACATCAATCCTGTGGTTGAACAAAAAGAGAATTTTGGTCATCACCAATTGATTACTCGCGGTGGCATTCATCATATTTTACGCCCTGCGGTGACCAATCAAGCATTTCCGGCGCAATTACTGCGCCATTCGTCAGCACCTACACAGGCGTTTCTAGTACACGGCCCGCTTTGTACTGCGCTCGACAGCCTAGGTGAGCACTTGCTACCTAATGATGTGCATAACACCGATCATTTGGTCTTTAGCCAAGTCGGTGCATACGGATTTACCGAGAGCATGCCTTATTTTTTATGCCATGAACTCGCTGCTGAATATGTAATAGAGAACAAGGTTGTCAGCTGTATTCGTCAAAGCGAAAGTGCTGATTACTATTTGAGATAATGCCATGAATCAAATCAGTCAAGAAAACATCTTAGTCGGCGAAATAGCCAATGGTTTACCACTGACGATACCGGTTTATCGGATCAAAGGAGATGGCAGCGGGCCCCATGTATTTATCCAAGCCAATATGCATGGTGCCGAAGTGCAAGGTAACGCCGTTATTTACCAGCTACTAGAGCAACTTAAACACCTTGATTTACGTGCTGACTTTACCTTAGTTCCTTATGCGAATCCGATTGGTTGCAACCAAAAATCAGGTGAATTCACTCTCGGGCGTTTTGACCCAATTACCGGCACTAATTGGAACCGCATGTATTATGATACAACCCACTTAGTTGATGAATTTGCGGCGCAACATATTCACAGTAGCCACGACGTTGTTATCAAGGAGTTTCGCCAAACGATAATCAATACACTTGATGATAAACTCAGTGGTCCAGCTTATCAGCTCACAACAGGCCAACGCATCGCCTATAATTTGCAGCGCCTCGCACATCATGCTGATATCGTTCTTGATCTGCACACAGGGCCGATTTCAAGCAAGCACCTATACTGCCCAACTTATGCAAAAAACAGTGCGAGCTATTTCAACATTGAGCATGTCCTATTGATTGATAACGGTTTTGCAGGGGCATTAGATGAAGCGAGTTTTTGCCCATGGTGGGATTTAAGTCACGCCTTTGCCAAACAAGGTCGAGAGTTTGATGTTGCTGTTGAAGCATTTACTGTTGAATTAGGATCGCAAGAAAAAATCGATCTCGCTGCCGCCAAAGAAGACGCGCTCAGCATTTTAAGTTATCTCACGTATAAAGAAACATTTAACAATGGGCAATATCGCCCGGTCACAATGACCCGTTACGCCTGCCACCTTGATGATTATATTGCTTATTATGCGCCTATGGGGGGCATGGTGGAGTATTTGGCACCATTAGGGAGTCATATCAAAGCAGGTGATCCGATTGCGAATATTTTGCGCATGGAGCGCTATTTAAGTGAAACCCCTTTACACACTTTGACCTATGACCACGATGCAATCGCAATTTTGCATTTTGCTTCAGCGAGCGTCAATCAAGGCACTGAACTGTACAAGTTTTTTACCAATTACACCGAATTATAAGTAACCGAACTCTAATTGCGTGAGAGTAGCCATGTATCCCGTGGCAAATCTAGGCTGCGACATGTATGTCGCAGCCTTTCTTTTTATATGGTTCTGCAATAACTACCTAGCGCCTTTCATCATGATTGTTTTGACGAAGTTAATACTTTTTTTTCTCATCACGATATACTACTCATTCATAACGACAGACAAATAATAACAATATGAATAAGATTACCCTATTTTTGTTTTGGTTAAGCGCCCACAGCACCTTGTTATCTGCTAATGAAGCTCCAGCACCGACAGAAAAAGTAGATGCAATTAAAGAATGTGTATTAACTGAACTGCTCACCAGTGATGATAGCCGGACCATTGGACAAATTAAGCAAAATTGCCAAAATCCTGAAGAGGCACGTGCAATCACAGCTTTAGATAAACGTATGGCTCGCGAGCATTATTCACAAGATAATCGTAATGTCATTACGCCGCACCGTAGAAATTATATTCTACCGCTGACCTACATGGATGATCCTAATTCCGCACCTTTCAATCGTTATGACCGACTTGATGATAACAAAGAAGAACCACTGGATAACCTAGAGGCCAAATACCAGCTATCAATAAAGGTGCCTTTGTTTAATGATTTTTCAGACAAAGATCAGGCGATTTATTTTGGTTTTACATTACAGTCTTATTGGCAAGTTTATAATAAAGAAATCTCCTCACCGTTTCGTGAAACCAATTACGAACCGGAAATTTTCTGGATAAACTTTCTTGATAAAAAGCATGTGCTTTGGGGTGATGAGATGGCCATTGTTCTTGGCGCTGTCCACCAATCAAACGGCCGCAGCCAACCCAACTCTCGCTCTTGGAATCGTATTTATGCTGATTTTATTTGGGAAAACCGTGGTTTTGTATTTAGCTTGAAGCCTTGGTACCGCATTCCTGAAAATGAAAAATCAGATCCTATGGATCCCAAAGGAGATGATAATCCAGATATTTATAAGTACATGGGTTATATGGAGTTTTCTGGTGCTTATCGCTACCAAGAGCATGAATTTAGCTTTATGACTCGCAATAACATCAGTTCTGATAATCGCGGAGCTATCCAGCTCGACTGGTCATTTCCACTTTGGGGAAGATTACGTGGTTATGCGCAATATTTTAATGGTTATGGCGAGAGCTTAATTGATTATAACGCTGATATCGAGCGGTTCGGCGTCGGCATTTTATTAACTGATTTATTATAAATGACCAGACAGCGCCCTTGTATCAACAAGGCGCTGTCGAAAGCAACCGGACAGGATCAGTTTGGTTGAATCACCACAAATTGCCCCATGAATTCAGCCACTTTACGCTCGCCATCAAATACAGTGACGGGCACAGTAAAGCGCGCTTTACCTTCTTGAGTAATAGCACTTAACTCCCCTTCACATTCAGTGAGTACCACCGTTGCTCGAGGTGTTGTTTTTAATGGCTTAAGATATTTAATGTTGGCATCAGCCAGCACGATATCACCTTCTAATCCAGCTTCCTTAAGCGCTAAATAAGTCGCCCCCCAACCTGTTAACGTGGCTAAGCTATATATTGAACCCGCAAACATCGAGCCGTGTAAATTCACATTGGCCGCAAAATCAGCCTGAGTTGAGAATTCCCAGTCTGTGTAGCTGTGCACTTTTATCCCCATCGCATCACTAATTGGAATTGCTTCACGCCATGTATTTTGTAGTACTTGCGTCCAATCCGGATGACGGAACCAACCCGGTTCAGAGGGTCTATTTTTTACCATTTTAAAATGCTGTATATCGCCATAGGCCAAATGCGCTTTCTCTGCAACTTCATAACCATGACGTTGATAAAAGGCCAGAGCACGTTCCCGAGCAAATAAAACGAGCTGCTCTGCATCTTGTGTCCACGCAATTAATTCTAACTCATGTAATAAGCGACTTCCGATGTGCTGGTTTCTCGCTTGCTCAGCAACCGCCATATAACGAACTTGTGCTTGTTGGTGATTATTAAAATGCAAACGCGCCACTCCCAACACTTCACCTTGCGTGTTACGGATAAAGCGATGCTCTGAATCTTGCTCTAAGTCATCTTGCTCTGAGCCGCGAGGCTGCTGCCAAGGAGCGCGTAATACTTGCCAGCGCAGCTGGTAATAATCTTGCCAATCTTGACTACTTTGCGGAGTCGTAACCTGAAACATATTGACACCTTCTTTGATTTATAAAGACTTTTTTATTTTTCACTGGGTGTGATTGTGGTTCACCTTACATCAATTACCACTGAGATAAAATAGTCATATTGCACCACTTTGGCACAAAACGTGACAGAGATAAAATGCTCTACTATCCTGATTAGACTATGAAATATGTGCAAGCCGAAACAGGCGCGATTCAACCCCACTTCATTCGTCATTGCAATGAAATTGGCCAGCTGATTTATTGGCATAAACATTTGGGCCAAAATGTGCAAGTACGACAATTTAAACAGCTGCGATGGTTGTTAATTGATGAAGTATTGCAATCCGTGATTCAGATTGATGAACCGGATCATTTGCTGTTTCCGCATTTACAGACTCTTTCAAATATCTGGCGGCATCTCCCCGCTCCTTCGTCCGTGCTTGAAATCGGGCTTGGCGCAGGCGCGATACGTAATTACCTTCAGTTTCACTACCCACAAGCTGAAATTATTACCGCAGAGAAAAACCCTGAAATAATCCATTGCTATAAAAAATATTTTGGTGGAGAAGCGTCTAATAGCTTACATTGCCAAGATGCGCTCAATGAAATAAAAGTAAAACGGACGTTTGATTGGGTCATCATCGATATTTTCAGTCAAATAGATGCGCCCGTTTTTTTATTTAATCAAGAGTTTTATGAATCACTGAGTCATATCTTGAGTTTAAATGGCAGCCTTTTTATTAACTTTTTAGCGCAACATGATTCGCAAATAATTCAACTAAAACGCCTATTGCGGGCTGCATTTGGAATTGACGTACAGGTCGAAAAAATTCCGGGTTATGCGAACCATATTATGTGGTTAAGCCTCTAAACGAAACGTCACTGGTCCGTCATTCACTAAGTGGACTTTCATATCTGCTCCAAATTGCCCAGTCGCTACATTAAGCCCTTTCATCTTTGCTTGCTCTACAAAATACTCATACATATTTTTGGCATGATCAGGCGTTGCTGCACTAGAAAAGCTCGGACGCATGCCTTTTTTCGTGTCCGCAGCCAAGGTAAACTGCGAGACAACCAGTAACTCCCCTTCAATATCCAGTAAACTTAAATTCATTTTGTCTTGCTCATCGCTAAAAACACGATAACTGCTTACCTTGTGTAATAGCTTGTCGGCAGTCTCAGTTTCGTCGGCTTTTTCAACACCTAACAGAACTAATAAACCTTGCCCTATTTCACCCACAGTTTGCCCTGCGACTACCACTTTTGCCTCACTGACGCGCTGAATTACTGCAATCAAAACAACCTCTATATTTTTTGGTAACTTAATTTGGCCTTACAATATAAAGTATCTGCCGCACGGCGCATAGCTTGGGCGTACACTACATTTTCACTGCTATGACCAACATCGTTTAAAATATCAAGCTTTGCATTTAAACCATGGGATAAAGCATACGCTCCACTTAATGGCGTCACAAAATCATGCCGACCATGTAGCAGGTGAATCGGAAGATGTTTGATTGCACCAAGATGGTTCATGATGTAATTTTCTTCGATAAAACATTGATTACTAAAATAATGCAACTCCAACAATGCCAAGTTAGTGGCACTTTGATTGTCGCAAATTTGAAACTGCTGAGTATATTTTGGATATAAACCCGATAGCACCATCTCCCATTCACACCATGCTTTAGCAGCTTTGATTTGAGCTAGTTGATCGGAGCTATTTAATTGCTGCTGATAATCGCTGAGTAACTCAGTCCACGGGAGCTGCTTAGGATTAAACTTGGCATAATAATCAGGGAATAACTGTGCACTGCCATGCGCTGAATACAACCATTCATAGTCTTGCTGACGGGCTAAAAAAGTTCCTCGTAACACCATCCCCAACACTTTATCGGAATGAGCGATGGCATATAACAACGCCAGTGTTGCCCCCCATGAGTTCCCACTTATCAACCATGCTTTGATGCCTAACTGCTCCCGGATAACTTCAATGTCAGATACCAGATAAGAGGTAGTGTTAAATTGAAAATCAAAATGAGGTGTTGATAAACCACAACCTCGCTGGCTAAATAAAATAATGCGGTATTTATCGGGGTTAAAATAGCGGCAGTTTAATACGTTGGCCCCAGCACCGGGGCCACCATGAAAAACTAAAACAGGTAGTCCTTCTGGATTGCCATATTGCTCGACATGAATTTGATGTCCTTGTCCAACCGGAATATGGTAACTAATCGCGTCAGTGATCTCATAAAGTGTTGCCATCAATGGTCATCCTGTTAATTAACTTAAACCAACCACACATCTTTTAGGCGCTTATCCTCACTCTAGAGAGTCGACCTCTTCAAGCTCAACTTGTTGATTCCGATCTAATGAGTGCTGAATGCACACCGTCACCTCAGCACCGAGCAACACGACAATCCAAGATAAATACACCCAAACAAACAATATAGGTACTGTAGCCAATGCACCATAAATGACTTCATATGATGGAAACTCACTCACGTAACGTGCAAAACCTTGCTTACTTATTTCAAACAAGATGGCCGCAAAAAGCGCCCCTGGTAACGCAGCTTTAAAAGGCACTTCGGTATTTGGCACGACGGTGTAAAGTAACGTAAAGGTAATTATAGATATAAAATATGGGATTAAGGTCAATATAAATCCACTCAGACCCGGTATCCCCTGATCGGCAATACTGGCCAGTGAAATAATATAGGATGTGACACCAATACTCGCTCCAAGCAAGACTGGTCCAAGAGTGAGCACCATCCAATAAATAGCAAATGAAATCATTGGATTACGCTTTTTCTCAATTCGCCAAATTCGATTTAATGTGCCATCAACGTTACGGATCAAAAAAAGCGCCACGACCACCAAAAAGCCCACACCTATTGTGGTCATCTTACTGGCATTACCAGCAAAAGCACCAATATGTTCACGGATCACCTCACTTGAGGTCGGGACAAAATTGGTAAAAATAAAGTTTTCTATCCCCTCTCTAAGCGTTTCAAAGACTGGGAAAGCAGAAAAAATAGCCACGGCAACCGCCATTAGCGGCACTAAAGAAAGTAAGGTGACATATGCTAAATAACCCGCATTAACTGTAATCGCGTCTTCACTGCAACGCTTAAAGTATAAACGCCACCATGCCCAATGCTGGCGCATCACGGGCCTGATTAAGGTGATGAATTGACTAATTTTACCTTGCATATCAATTTATTCTGTTATGATTTAATCTGTTAATATTAAGATACCATGCATCCGTATAAATTACAGAGTTAAGTCAGTGAACTTATCCACTGGCACTAAAAGGTTTTTAAAATGAAAAAAATATTACTTGCTGCCAGTTTGGCATTGTTATTAACCGGCTGCCAAACAGCTTATTATTCGGCAATGGAAAAAGTAGGTGTTCACAAACGTGATATTTTAGTCGATCGCGTTGAAGAAGCGAAAGAATCCCAAGAAGTGTCACAACAAGAGTTTCAGTCTGCGCTTGAACGTCTCAGTTTACTGATTAATTTTGATGGTGGTGAGTTACAAACTGTATACGAAGAGCTTAATGATGATTATGAATCCAGCTTAAAAGCAGCTGAAGATGTCTCTAATCGCATTAATAAAGTTGAAGATGTCGCTGAAGCACTGTTTGATGAATGGAATGAAGAATTAGCACAATATTCCAACGCTAATCTCAAACGTGAAAGCGAAAAAAAGCTCAACCAAACTAAACGCCAGTTTGATAAATTACTTCGTTCGATGCGAACATCAGAGAAAAAAATGGCCCCTGTCTTGTCGGCTTTGCAAGATAATGTTTTGTATCTAAAGCATAACCTCAATGCTCAAGCAATCAGCGCCATTAAAGGCGAATTTAATAATCTTAAACGTGATATCCAATCACTGATGACAGACATGAACAAATCAATCGCTGACTCAAATAAATTCATTGAGCAAATGAACAAAACTGGCTAAACAAAATCCTCAGTAAAAAATTTATTTGGCTCATAAAAAAACCCGCTTTTCAGCGGGTTTTTTAAATTAATCATACGATTATTTTGGTGCACGTCCTGCGCGCTTACGATCACTTTCAGTTAAGTGACGTTTACGAATACGGATATTCAGAGGTGTCACTTCAACTAATTCATCGTCATCGATAAACTCAAGCGCTTGCTCAAGTGTGTAGTTCAATGGCGGCGTTAACGTTTGCGCTTCATCAGTACCTGATGCACGAACGTTAGTTAGTTGCTTACCTTTAAGGGCGTTAACTGTTAGGTCGTTATCACGGCTATGAATACCGATAACCATTCCTTCGTAAACTTCAACACCATGACCGATGAATAATTTACCACGCTCTTGCAAGTTAAATAATGCGTTTGTTAGCGCTTTACCTGTTGCATTAGCAATCATTACACCGTTCTTACGAACACCTAGCTCACCACCTTTGTGAGGACCATAGTGATCGAATGTGTGATACATAAGGCCAGAACCAGATGTAAGCGTCATGAAATCAGTTTGGAAACCGATTAAACCACGGCTAGGGATCATAAAGTCCATACGCATACGGCCTTTACCATCTGGAGACATGTCAGTTAGTTCACCTTTACGAAGACCTATTTGCTCCATGATAGAACCTTGATGCTCTTCTTGACAGTCAATGGTAACTGTTTCGTACGGTTCTTCAAGAACGCCATCTACTGTACGTAAAATTACTTCAGGACGAGAAACAGCTAGCTCGTAACCTTCACGACGCATGTTCTCAATTAAGATACCTAAGTGTAATTCACCACGACCCGATACGCGGAAGCTATCTGGGTTAGCTGTGTCTTCAACACGAAGTGCAACGTTATGTACTAATTCTTTATCTAAACGTTCACGGATATTACGTGAAGTTACGAACTTACCTTCTTTACCACAAAATGGTGAATTATTAACAGAGAACGTCATTGTTACTGTTGGCTCATCAACACTTAATGGTGGTAAAGCTTCAACATTGTTTGGACAACAAACAGTATCAGAGATTTTCAGCTCACCAATACCGGTTACTGTTACGATGTTACCCGCATAACCGCGCTCAGTTTCGATACGCTCTAAACCAAGGTAGCTCTGAACTGAACCAATTTTACCGTTACGTTTTGAACCGTCAGCACTGATGATAGTCACTTGTTGATTCACAGCAACAGAACCACGCTTGATACGACCAACACCGATTACACCTACATACGAGTTGTAATCAAGCTGAGAAATTTGCATTTGGAATGCGCCTTCAGGATCAGCATCTGGTGGAGATACTTCGTCAACGATCATCTTAAACATAGGTTCCATGTTATCTGATGGCTCGTCTAAATCTAATGTTGCCCAACCATTGATAGCTGATGCATAGATTACTTTAAAGTCTAACTGTTCGTCAGTTGCACCTAAGTTATCGAATAAATCAAAGATTTGATCCATAACCCAATCAGGACGAGCGCCAGGCTTGTCGATTTTGTTAATTACAACGATTGGCTTTAAACCCTGCGCGAATGCTTTTTGTGTCACAAAACGCGTTTGTGGCATTGGACCTTCTTGCGCGTCAACAAGTAATAATACTGAGTCAGCCATCGAAAGAACACGCTCAACTTCACCACCGAAATCGGCGTGTCCTGGAGTATCTACGATATTGATGTGGTAATCATTCCATGAAATTGCAGTATTTTTTGCAAGAATGGTAATACCACGCTCTTTTTCGATATCGTTAGAGTCCATGACGCGCTCTTCATTACCGCCGCGAGTTTCTAACGTACCTGACTGCTCTAGCAGTTTATCAACCAAGGTTGTTTTACCGTGGTCAACGTGCGCGATAATCGCGATATTTCTTAACTTTTCGATGCTCATAAACTTACTCAGTAGAATTAATCTGGCTGATCCTAAAATATCTACGCTCTTTGTTCGACATTCAAAAAGAATCGAAAAACAAGCGGCATAGCGTTTAAAAAAAATGGTCGCATATTATCCCTTAATAATGGCAGGGATGAAAGTTTATCCAACAGAATTTTTTAAACTTTATTTAAAAAAGCTTAGATTACTGCTGTTTTATTACACAATTAGTGATGGATTACATTTAGTTACGCACAGAAATGTTTTTCTATTTTTTTCATCAAGAGATAAAAATCGTACTTAGGTGAAATAAACCAATAAAAAGAACATTTTGGACTATAATTTCTGGGCATTTCAACGCACCAACAAGGTGCAATCAACGATCAAAGTGGTGCACCAAAATGAGTCAACACTGCATCTAAAAATATAAATTCCATATTTATCATGAAGTTGAAAAGTTGGCACACATTGAGCTTATAGAATGAAAAATTGCAAAAGCAAATAATATTAAACAACACACAGTTTGGAGGACGCATGTCTCATTCAGTTTTACAGTTTATCAAAGAAAATGACGTTAAGTTTATCGATTTACGCTTTACTGATACCAAAGGTAAAGAGCAGCACGTTTCTATTCCACATCACCAAATTGACGAAGATTTCTTTGAAGATGGTAAAATGTTTGATGGTTCTTCAATTGCCGGCTGGAAAGGCATTAACGAATCAGACATGGTCTTACTACCAGATGCAGAGTCTGTAAAATTAGACCCGTTCACTGAAGAAGTAACACTGATTGTTCGCTGTGATGTTGTTGAGCCATCTACATTGCAAGGTTACGAGCGCGATCCACGCTCTGTTGCAAAGCGTGCTGAAGAATACATGCGCTCTACAGGTATTGCGGACACTGTTTTATTTGGACCAGAACCTGAATTTTTCGTATTTGACGACATTAAATTCAAAACTGACATGTCTGGTTCTATGTACAAAATCGATTCTAAGCAAGCAGCTTGGAACTCAGATAAAAGCTATGAAGATGGCAACACAGGTCACCGTCCAGGCGTAAAAGGTGGTTACTTCCCAGTAGCACCTGTTGATGATTTCCAAGATTGGCGTTCAGCAACTTGTTTAGTCCTTGAAGAAATGGGTCAAGTAGTTGAAGCGCATCACCACGAAGTAGCAACAGCCGGTCAAAATGAAATCGCGACTCGCTTCAATACTATGGTTTTAAAAGCTGATGAAATCCAAGAAATGAAATATGTTATTCATAACATGGCTCATTTATACGGTAAAACAGCAACCTTCATGCCTAAGCCTGTTGTTGGCGATAACGGTTCAGGTATGCACTGTCACCAATCTTTAGCAAAAGACGGCGTAAACTTATTCGCTGGTGATAAGTATGCAGGTCTATCTGAAGAAGCATTATTCTACATTGGCGGCATCATCAAGCACGCTAAAGCAATCAATGCATTTGCAAACGCTTCTACTAACTCATACAAGCGTTTAGTGCCAGGATTTGAAGCTCCAGTTATGCTTGCATATTCTGCACGTAACCGCTCTGCATCTATCCGTATTCCTGTTGTTCCGTCTGCAAAAGCACGTCGTATCGAAGTTCGCTTCCCAGATCCAACAGCAAACCCATACTTAGCGTTCTCTGCAATGCTAATGGCTGGCCTTGACGGTATTAAAAACAAGATCCACCCTGGCGATGCAATGGATAAAGATTTATACGACTTACCAGCAGAAGAAGCGGCTGAAATCCCACAGGTTGCAAGTTCATTACAAGAAGCACTTGATTCTCTAGACGCTGACCGTGAGTTCTTAACCCAAGGTGGTGTATTCACTGACGACCTAATCGATGCGTACATTGCACTTAAGAGTAAAGAAGTCGAAAAATTAAACATGACAACTCACCCAGTTGAGTTTGAAATGTACTACAGCTGCTAAGTAAGCTAACTATTTGTTTCAATGTGTGTTCCAAAGCCTGCTTCGCAGGCTTTTTTTATAGCAAAATTAGCGCTAATCATATAAAGTTATTAACTATTCAATAACAAGCTATAAAAATAGAAGGAAAATTAGGTGGCAAAACGCTTAATACTATTTGCTGTCTGCATGACGCTACTTGCAGCTCCTTCTATAGCTGGCCAGAAAAAAATCTACGTTTGGCGTGACGCTAAAGGCGTGCTTGTTTTTTCTGATACTCCTCAAAAAGGTTCTGAAGAGTTGAATCTCAATATCAATACAGTCGATATGCAAGCCGTTGATACCAGTACTTTATACAAAGCAGAATCACAACAAGACACTCAAACTCAGTTTAGTATTTCAATCACAGAGCCTAAAGATCAAGCCACCATTCGAGACAATACAGGCTCCATTTACGTCAGCGGAAAAGTAAGTCCACGTTTTGAAAGCGGTCTCTCAATTCAATTGTACTTAGATGGCATGGCCACTCAAGCCCCAAAAAGCTCAGCTATTTTTGCACTGCGTAACGTTGATCGCGGCGAACACACGCTGCAATTAAAGTTAATTGATGCCAAAGGAAAAGAAATCGGTCAAAGTGAAATCGTGACGATTTACTTACATCGTAAAGGTCTCTAATCATTTTTTGATTACGTATTCAATCCCACGCAATCAACACTTTCACGTATAATAGCCTCATGATAATCTGTTTTTCAGCTCAAATAACTTCATGATTAATTTTCCGTTGCTAGAGCAAAGTGATAGCTGAAATACGACTCAAATAGCAACGCACTAAAATGGTGCAAAGATGCCCAAAAATAAAACTCTCAAACACGACACCTTGCTTTCTATTTGTGAAAATCTAGCCACGGCCGTTATTTTGCTTGATGAGCAGCTCATTGTTGTTTATGCAAACGACAGCGCGAGTGAGTTATTTGCATTGGGCCATAAGCGCTTTTTAGGCCAAGAGTTTGAGTCATTATTTAACTATCACAACATCGACATCAAACGCATTATTAGCCATACCTTAAATGAAGGCAGTGACTGCCACCAACACAGAGCTGACGCGGTTTTCCTTGATTCTCGCCATGCCAAAATAACCTTAAGCAGTCGCAAGATCACCATCGAATCCAACCCTTATATTATGCTCGAATGTAGAGCGCTTGATGAAGAAATTAAACACGACAAAGCCTCACATCAAATGCATCAATACATTGCTGCCCGTACGCTTATTCGCGGTTTAGCCCACGAAATAAAAAATCCTTTAGGTGGAATTCGCGGAGCGGCGCAGTTATTGCAATACGAGGTTGATCAACAAGAAAGAGATGAATGCGCAACGCTGATCATTGAGCAAGCTGACCGATTGACAGAGCTAGTCGACCGCCTGCTTGGACCAAATCAGCTACCGAATAAAACCTGGTGCAATATTCATCAAACTCTTGAGTCAGTAGTAAAACTGACAATGCTATCAAATCACAGTCAAATCAATGTGATTAAAGATTATGATCCGAGTATTCCTGATATTTTTATTGATCAAGGCAAGATTCAACAGGTTGTGCTCAATATCGTGCGAAATGCGCAGCAAGCACTCACCGAAGGCGGTGAAATCACCTTGCAAACTCGCATTCGTCACCATATGCGCATTCACAACAAAGCGATGAAGAATGCCTTAATGATTAAAGTGTCAGACAATGGCCCTGGAATCGACAAAGCAATAAGAGACACACTCTTTTACCCTATGGTCACCAACAAAGATGGTGGCTCAGGGCTCGGTTTAGCCATCGCACAAACGTTGATCGATCAACACGATGGTTATATCGAATGTGAAAGTTGGCCAGGCCATACAGAATTTAATATATATCTACCCTTTGTTAACCAACAATAACAAAGAATGCGTTTGGAGTGATAAATGAAAACAGTTTGGCTGGTTGATGATGATGCGTCGATACGGTTTGTTCTTGAAAAAGCACTGAGCCGCGCCGGTTTTCAAACCGAAAGCTTTGCCAGCGCAGAGTCTGTTTTAAGCGCCTTAGAATACAGTCAACCAACAGTACTCGTGTCGGATGTTCGTATGCCTGGCATGGATGGCATGACATTGCTTGAAGGGATCAGTACAAACAACCCAGGCTTACCTGTCATCATTATGACTGCCCATTCTGATCTCGATTCAGCCGTGCAAGCATTTCAAAAAGGTGCGTTTGAATACTTAGCCAAACCATTTGATCTTAACGAAGCCGTTAATTTAGTTGAAAGCGCCTGTCGCGCGAATCAGGGCCTGAAAAAGAAAAACAAAATACCCGAACAAAAAACCCAAGATATCATCGGCGAAGCGCCTGCGATGCAAGAAGTGTTTCGAGCAATCGGTAAACTCTCGGCGTCAAGCATGAGTGTGTTAATTAACGGAGAATCCGGCACAGGTAAAGAATTAGTCGCAGGGGCGCTTCACAACCACAGTCCACGCAAAGAAAAAGAATTTATCGCCCTCAATATGGCCGCGATCCCTAAAGAATTAGTTGAATCGGAACTATTTGGTCATGAGAAAGGCGCTTTTACCGGGGCTGACAGCGTGCGAAAAGGCCGCTTTGAACAAGCCAATGGCGGCACCTTATTTTTAGATGAAATTGGCGATATGCCATTAGATGTACAAACTCGATTGCTACGAGTGCTGGCTGATGGTGAATTTTACCGAGTGGGCGGCCATCAAAGCATTAAGGTCGATGTACGCATTATTGCCGCCACCCATCAGAATCTAGAAGAACTAGCTGCGACAGGTAAGTTTCGTGAAGACTTATTCCATCGTTTAAATGTTGTTCGTTTAAAACTTCCTGCCTTACGTGAGCGCACTGAAGACATAGAAAAACTTGCTCATTACTTTTTAACTAAAAGTGCCAAAGAGCTAAAAGTCGAAAGCAAAATTCTTGCCTCTGATGCATGCCAAAAACTCAAAGCTTTTCACTGGCCAGGTAATGTCAGGCAACTTGAAAATACCTGTCGCTGGCTCACCGTTATGGCACCGGGGCAAACTGTCACCGAAGCCGATTTACCGCCGGAGATTTTAACTAATCCGATTCAGCATGCTGCATCTGGTGATTGGCTGAGCCAATTTCAAGCTTGGTTCGATGCAGAACTCAAAAAAGGCCGCGAAAATATTTGGCCCGACGTGCAAGCAGAGCTTGAAGTTAAACTTATTAACACCGCATTACAGCACTGTAATGGTCATAAACAAGATGCCGCGATCAAAATTGGCTGGGGTCGCAATACCTTGACGAGAAAGTTAAAAGAGCGCAACCTTAACGATTAACCTATTTAGCTGTTGGTTCAGTTTCGCTTTTGTTATGAAATTAATAGAAAATATCCCGCTAATAAAACGGATGGAAATTATCAACCGTTTAGCGTTTTTTAAAGTGTTCAGTTTAGATGAGCGCCAAGTGCTGCTTGAGTCCTTTTCACAATTATATTTAGTCAAACAGCATCGTTTTGTATTTCAGCAATACGATCACGATGCAAACTTGTATTTAGTGCTCAGCGGCCAACTGACCATGTACCGACAAAACGATCAGGTTGAATTAAGTAATGTTTTGCCCGGTGAATTTATTGGTGAAGGCAGCTTTATTGCTGGGCGTAATCGCAGTATCAACGCACAAGCAAGCGAAGATACCATTTTGCTCTCACTGTCACCCATAGTGTTAACTCGCCTGCCAGCTGCGATGAAAGATAAACTCAAAGACCAAATCATTTTCGGCATGAGTCAGCGCATTGAAGCGCTCAGCAAGTTACTCGAAGCAAAACAAAGTGGTTAACGAATGCTTACAAATTCCTACAATGGGTATTTTTCAAACCCATGAAACACTGATATGCTAAGCATTGTTGATATTTAAGGATTTATTGTTATGAGCATCGCATTTAAAGCCGCTATCGTTTGCTGTTTCCTAGCCTTGAGTTTACACGCAAACAGCGCGGTATCATCACTGCTCGCGCCAACAGCGGCGCTCACTGCACTGGTCGAGCAAGGCGAACTTGGCGACCTCAATGCTAGCCAACGACAAACTATTTTTGATATTGATCGCGCCCTAAACCATGAAAACTTTTCTTTAGCCCACACTTTGAGCAAGCAATTTTTACAACAAGCACCCAATCTTGCGGCTGCGCATTTTATGTATGCTAAAACCTGTTTGGAAGAAGCAAAAGAAAGCTACCTCAGCGCCTTTAGTTTAAGCAATAAAGCGCAAACACACTTTACCCGCGCGCAAGAACTCGCACCCAACAATGGCTTTTTTATGCTCCATTTAACTGGTTACTACCATTTAACACCTTGGTTGTTCGGTGGTGGTGACGATGATGGTGATTATTGGCTGGAACAATTAAGTCAGCGCTCACCTCGTTATCATCTGTTAGCAAAATCAACCTTTCATAGCAATTCAGATGAGCTAGCAGAGCTTGTAGAGCAAGCCAAAACACAGTTTCCAGATGACCTATTGCTGCATCTCAATATTGGTTTAGTGTTAATAAAAAAACAAGAAGAGGATCTAGCAGAGCAGGCACTACTTTATAGCTACCAGCTTATTGAGTCACAGCAGTACCCGCATTCTTTAGTGCAAATGACACGCTATTATATGGGCTTTTTTGCATTACAAAACCAAACACAGCTTAATAACGGGATCGTCGCCCTGAATGCATTTATTGATGCTCACAACAAAGATAACAATGACCCCTACTTTTTATGGGCACATTACAACTTAGCTAGCCTGTATTTAGAACATGATAAAGAGGTTGAAGCCAAAGACATATTCGGCTGGCTTGCTCTTAATAGTGTCGACGCTAAATTAACTAAGCTCACACAAAAAAAGCTCAATATGCTCAAGTAATTAATATCAGTATTAAAGGTGTGAATTAAGGCGTGATACTAAAACGAATAAATTCGCACCAAGCATGGATTAATGCCACAAAGTCTTCATAACCACACACAGCCAGCAAGCCGTCTTCATCCAATGCCAATGCATCATCTTGATACATAGAGATATCTTCATCTCCTTGATGAAGAATATTGGCCTCAAGCAGCGCTTCAGCATCACTTAATGTTAAACTGACTTCTTTACCAAGTAGTTTTAGCTCATTAACCTGCACCGCTTTAACTTGTTCGATTAACCCCAGCAAAGCAGTTAATTGCTGTCGATCGGTATTGATTTCTTCCGTCAACCAGCGGCCAAATAACGCTTGCTCATCAGTAAATTTTGCGCGAAACCCAAAGATAGGATCGCGGACAAATTGGTATTCCATCTTCACCCCTTAAAAAAGAGCGAGGAGTATAGCGGATTAAAGCAAAGGAAGGAAAAATCTCTTGAACTTGAGCTTTGCTTTCTGCTTTTTGGCTTAGTGAATTTATAAAATACATTACCTTTCGGCTCAATAGCTATTCTGTCACCGTTGTGGTTGTAGCGATCAAGTTAAAGTGCTCAAAGTTTTTAACTGTGAGCACTAAATACTTTATAGAGAGTAAAACCTATACCTAACTGGAGCTACAAATATGTTTAGAAGTTGTTCAATAGAATCAGTTTAGAAAAATCATAAAAAGCTACCAACTGCTAATGATATCTAAGAAGTGTGAAACAAGTATAAAAAAATCCGATAAGATAACTTATCGGATTTTTTATACTCTGAAAATAGATCAATTAGTGCAGGTGGAAAACACCTAACTAATCAGGGTTATTTCTCAGAGCTTTTTACAACAACTACTTTCAATTAAAATGTAACTGTATAATTTAAAGTAAACTCACGTCCTTTAATTATCGCTGTACTAGGATAAGCAAATATATTGAAATAAGGAGAACCTTGCTCTGATGCATCATAACGAGCTCTTGAATCCATTAAGTTGTTTACACCTAAACGAATTAAGTTACTGCTATTTATTTCATAAGAAACCCCTAAGTTATACATAAATAACGGTGCATAACGGCGCTTTTCAACTTGAGTCCAATCATCTTCATCTACATCATTTGGTAATGAACCATAACGATATTGAGTTAAAACAAAATGCCATTCATCAGTATCATAGCTTAAAGAATTAGTAACTTTTGAGCGAAATTCACTGTTTTGGTAATCATCGCGATAGTCTTTCTCTATTTCATCACCGGTAAATGTCTGGCGCTCAGTTTTAAGAACATGTGAGTATTCAGTCTTGAAACCAACCACACCAAAATCAGCAATTTCATAGTCATAATCTAACTGGAAATCAAAGCCTGTTTGCTCTTGCATAGCTGCATTTATAAAACTAGAGCGTGTTTCTCTCACTTTATATGATGTATTAAACCCAGTATCTGCATAGCGATCTAATCGGCTAAATGTATCTTTACAAAGGTTGCTATTAATATCTTCAGTACCAGCTAAACAATCACGCTCCTGACGCATTACACGATCTGTTGGATATGTTCTAACTGCATCTTCCATTAAGATATTATAAACATCAAAAGTCATACTTAAGTTATCAAGAGGTTGCCAAACAAACCCAATTGTTAATGACTCACCGGTTTCTTCTTTTAGATTTTTCTCACCTTGAGAAACACCGAATACAGTATAACTTTCATTAAAGTCTTCCGTACATGTCTTGGTTAAACTATCAATATCAGCCCCAGGTATTAACACCCCTCCAGGATTTCCTTCTGCGATTGCATTACAAGAAGCTACCAATGTATAGTCGGTAACACTTGAATAAGAGCCTGATGGATCTTTAAATACATTATGTAAATCTGGAGCACGGAATGTAGTTCCCCAGTTAGCTCGAAGTAATAGTTCATCAACTGGACGATACTCAACACCAACTTGATAGGTTGGAGCACCACCCACTTGAGTATCATCATTATAATTATCGTAACGAGCAGCTAAATTCAGCAATAAACCATCTATGACAGGTACTGAAAGCTCAAGAGCGATAGCTGTTCGAGCACGCTCACCGGAACCTTCCGTTCCAGTTAAACCGGCCCACCCTTGCCCTTCTTTCCCTAAAGTACGAGGATTCACATTAATATCATATTCTGACTTTTCGTATTCCACTAAGGCCGAGAATGCGACTGCACCTGCTGGTAATTCATATAAATCACCAGTGATATTGGCTCCTGTTGTTAAGACGCTTGAATCTGATTCTGAGTTATTCAACCCAAATATTTCATTAAACCCAGCTTCGTCTAAGGGAGTAAACCATCTGTCCCAGTTAATCGATGGCGCACCACTTTCTGCATCATAAGCCACAAAGTAGTCAGAGCCGACTTCCTTTTTAACTCGGTATCCAGATTGCTCATCTTTTGATTGGCTATAAGAAGCAAAAACTTCGTAATCATAATCCTCAAGAACTGTTCCTGTGAAACTTAAAGTAGTAGTAAGCATTTGCTCATCAAACTTACTTGTATTCCCTTTTCCGAACATTTCTTGCGGCTGAAAAGTACGCTGAAGATAATTATAGTTACCGTCACCAGGGGTATAGAAATAACCACTCCCTAAATAATTTGGGCCTTCAACAATTTCATCTCGTAAAAATCGCGTATCCCAAAACTGAGATCCCTCACGTTCAGAATCAGAGTTCCAAAACAAAATATCAGCATTAAACTGGTGATCATCATTTATTTCATAACTACTATTGAAATAAATAGATGAATTTTTACGGCCATTAATCATAGTTGAAGTACCTGAAGCATCAACTCCACAATAATAACCACGAGAGGGGCGGTTTGCATGTTGCAGGCTATCAAACTGATCACATGCTTCTTTACCTGGATCTAAATATTTCCAACCATCATCAAATTGCATTGCCATCAAGGTACGAGGCATAACTAGTGCGTGTTCTGGGTAATCCTTTATATCTGAAGGGCGATCAAAACGATCATCTAACCAAGAACGCTCTTTTGCCATTAGCGCATCTTGTACATCATGATCCAATGCAAGAGTCCAATTGAAATCATTACTTTGACCGCCGGTAACAAGTGATATTTTTTTATTATTAGCACCGCCATGGGCTGTGGTAGAACCCCCAATATTCAGAGTTGTTTCTTCAACGCCTCGTTTAGTAATGATATTCATTACACCCGCAATCGCATCAGAACCATAAATTGCAGATTGTCCTCCAGTTACAATATCAATTCTTTGAATAGCAGCCATTGGGATGGTTGCAAGATTAAAAACATTATTTTGGCCATTATAGGCGCGAGGATAATTCGCGACACGTTTACCATTAAGAAGAACTAAAGTACGGTTAGGACCTAATCCACGAAAGTTAACTGTTTCTGCATTAGCTGTAAAACCACCAAAGGCTTGCCCTTGATTTGTTCCGGTAGCGGCACTTAAAGATTGAATAGCATCATACGCAGTCACGAAACCTTTGTCTGTCAAATCAGCTGCTGTGATACTAATTATTGGGGCTGCACCTTCCATATCTGAGCGTTTGATACGAGAACCTGTAACTTGGATACGCTCTACTTTTTCTACGGTTTCTTCATCTGCAGCCATTGCAAAACCACTGGCTGTAACGGCCCCTGCAAACAATGCGGTTTTAACACCGATTGCTAATAAATTTAATTTTTTCAAAATGTTTTCCCTGAAGTATGTATTTTGTTATTAGTCGTTAATAAATACGTATTTACGTGATATATATGCATATTTATGTAACGAACATTTTTTATCATAGTAAAGGGACAGATTAAAAGGCCGCTTATCACAAAGACTGTTAACAACAAATAAACATAATGTTTGAAATATGAAAACATCCCTAATACACTATATAAATCAGTAATTAAGAATTGCTGCAAAAAACACAACAATCTAAAATACAAACCAAAAAAACTCACCGTTTACAAACAGTTACAATAAAGGCAACTAAAAATCCGCCTTTAGCAAACTAATCATTTATGTAGCACTTTAAATTACAATAACCGTATTTTAGTCGTCTTTTTCAGCTTGAGCCTTTTGATCTCACCCTACTTACACGCATAATAGAGGTTTATAAGTGACGGCTATTTTATGAGTATTTTCTCAATTATTTTCCCGCTAATTTTTTTAGTATCTGCAGGTTACCTAGCCTCTGCTCAACACTTCTTGAATAAAGAGCACATCACAGGTTTAAGTCGGTTTACGTTTTATATCAGCGTTCCTGCCTTTTTATTTGTGCATATGGCGCAAGCTGATTTAAGTCAAAGTTTTAATATTGCGAGCTTGCTGGCTTTTTATATTCCGGTGATCAGCATATTTATAGTGGGTGTATTGGTTGACCGCTTTTTTATTTCAAGGCAAGCTCAACCGGCTCGTCATGCCGTATTTGCGCTCGGGACGAGTTATTCAAATACCGTTTTGGTTGGTCTACCTATTATAATTGCGGCGCTGGGTGAGCATGTGGTGGGTAATGTCTTTATGATCATCACATTTCATAGCGCATTGCTATTTGCACTGACCTTTTTGCTCAGTGCTTGTGAGAAAGGACAGTCTTTTTCATGGCGAAAATTTGCTAAAACAATGCTACTTAATCCAGTGGTATTGAGCATTTCATCTGGCATAGCGATTAACTTGGCACCATTTGGTTTACCCAGTGACCTGATTAATGGTCTGTCTTTGTTATCACAACCTGCTATCGCTTGTGCTTTATTTGTGCTCGGTGCAAACCTAACCTTTTATAAAATATCGGATGATTGGCAAGCAGCCAGTATTGCTAGTGTCATTAAGTTACTTCTTTTACCTGCATTAGTGTATCTCTTTGGCGGCTACTATCTGTCGCTTGATACTGAGATGTTAGCAGTGGTGGTTTTACTCAGCGCCTCCCCGCTTGGCGTCAATGCTTATTTAGTCGCTAATCAAATTCAACAACATCAATCAACGCTCGCCAGTAGTGTGGTTATTTCAACTTTATTGAGTGTGATCAGTTTTAGTTTCTGGTTAGCCATTTTGTTGTGATTTCAAAAAGTTCGCCAATAAAAATGCCGCTCATTTGAGCGGCATTTTTAGAAGTTATAACTTAAAAAGTTACTTTTAAGTTAGCAAACATACGGCGGCCTA
Source organism: Pseudoalteromonas ulvae UL12 (assembly GCF_014925405.1). Taxonomy (NCBI): domain Bacteria; kingdom Pseudomonadati; phylum Pseudomonadota; class Gammaproteobacteria; order Alteromonadales; family Pseudoalteromonadaceae; genus Pseudoalteromonas; species Pseudoalteromonas ulvae. The sequence goes on along the minus strand of NZ_AQHJ01000029.1, from coordinate 71,622 downwards.
CAGCATCGTATATCGCTTCATTACCACCACTCGCAGCAATATATGCTGGTGGCAATTTATCAGTTAAATTACGAATACCTAAATCAACCATTGTTTTATCTGTTATATAATAACTAGCTGAAATATCATGCGTTAAAATTGAGCCTACATATGCAGGGCTTAAATCTTCTTCTATATCACCATTTGGCGACAACTCAATTCGAGCTGAACGGTCGATAAAACGAGTAGACCAAGAAACAGTTAAATCATCGAGTTTATAATTCGCACCAAAACGGAACTGCCAGCTTGGATCTCCTACTTCGCCATTTTCGACATTTACTTCATCAGGACGATTTTGGAATTCAAAATCCTCTAATTCTAATAAATGATTTACAAGAAGGTTAAAATTCACCTTGCCCGGCAGGTCTAATGCATCTAAATCAGTTCGATAATCAAATTGTGCTTCTACACCACGTGTTGTAAGTGCTGCTGCATTTAAATAGCCAGAACGAACAAGTTCAACGTCAAATGTTTCAGGATTACGATCTACTTGACTACAGAAGCTTGTATCAGGTCCACCTGTAGCATCAACACAATTATCTACAACGCTTTGTGATGCAATAAAAGAAATAGCATCTTCGATTTCAATATCATAATAATCAATCGTTATAGAGAAATTATCAATAAAAGTTGGAGTCCAAACTGCACCAACAGTCAAAGAGGTTGAAGTCTCAGACTCTAACTCAGGGTTACCACCGCTCAACGCATCGACACTTACGTTATCATTTGCCTCAAAGCCATCGGGCATTCCAATCGCTTTACAGTTCGCGGTACGATCTGGATCATTATTAATTCTATCTGCATCGCATGGATCACTGATATTAGCAAAACCAGGTGAAACAGGACTAAAAGCTTCTGAAATATTAGGTGCTCTTACAGCTTGACCATAAGTTCCGCGTAAACGTAAGTCATCAATTGGAGCCCATAGCAAACCAATTTTCCAAGCATCAGCCTTGCCCGCATGAGAGTAATCTGCGGTTCTGAACGCTGCATCCAATGATAATTCTTTAGCAAATGCCACATCAGTCAAAATAGGTAATGTTATTTCAACAAAACTTTCTGTAACATCATATTCACCGTATGAATCAGGAGTAGCTGCGTTAGTTAGAAATCCAGCCTTTGTAAACTCATCTGTAATACTTTGTGACGTTTCCTCACGGTACTCAAACCCTGTAGCAAACCCAATTGGACCACCTTGAAGTTCAAAAAACTCAGCGGTATCAAATGTAATTGAGCCACCGACAATTTGCTGAGTTATTTTATCTGTACGTGTAACGTCAGCAGAAACCCAATCTCTTGCTTCTGCTGAGGCTTGATTATAACCAAATGGGTTATATGCTACACAATCACTGCCATTGACTTTAGCTGGGTCTGAATAACCATCGCCTTGTAAGCTTGGCACTTGACTGCGACAAACAATATTTCCTGAATCAGGATCAACAACAGCATCAAGTGCAGCAACTAGATTAGTTGGAATAAGATCGTTGAGAGTTTGACGGCGATTATCCGACTGGCCATAAACATAATACGCGTCAAAATTAAAGTCTGTATCACTCAATACAAACGCACCTTCAAAGCCACCTACTACTCTGAATAATTCACGTTTATTATCTGCTGAGCGGTTTCCTAATTCACCGAAGAATTTCGCAAATGCAATATCAGTTGTTCCGTCAGCAAGGAGTGAATCTCTTAATCCTGCATCCAAAAATGGATTGTCTTCTACATTAATTGAAACATTACCAAAGCGGAATGATGGCTGAAATTGCTGCTGTACTTCTGTACGTACAAATTTGAAGTCACTGTAAAAGCTTACCTGATCATTTAGTTCAAAATTAAATGTACTTCCCACTGTCGTTTTATCTAATTCTGGGTACACATTTTCATAATCTTGAGGCTTAAAGCAATACTGGCAGCCATCAGGAAAGTTTCCGAACGCAAAACTACCTGTATATTGACGATTTGGCATCAATATAGGTTGACCTGCATTATCGAATGTCCAAATTGTATCAGCTGCACCAAATGGATTAATCACACCATTTTCGCCAATCCGCTCAGACATAACATTAGGCACGGTAAAACGATCGACAATACCATCATCTTCACCAGTATTTTCAGGGTTATTTACAGTTCCCCAATTTGAGGTTTGGCGCAAATCAGTCGCCATCACTTCACGAATGCGATCTTTTCCAAGGAAGAAAGTGATGTTACCACGACCATCAGCCATGTCAGCACCACCCAATAAGCTAAATGAGTAATTTTCAGAGCCGACACCTTCTGTTGAGTTACCATATTGAGCGTTAAACTCTAAACCTTCAAAATCGCGCTTCAAAATTACATTCACAACACCAGATACAGCATCAGAACCATAAATAGCAGATGCACCACCAGTAATGATTTCTACTCTTTCAATGAGAGCTGAAGGAATTGTTGATAAATCAACTTGTGAAGATCCAGGAGACCCCGCAACATGACGCTTTCCGTTAACAAGCACAAGCGTACGAGATGCACCTAAACGACGTAAATCAGCTGAACTTACACCAGCTGAATCATTCCTGTCGTTGTTACCAACAAGTGTTGAAGTAGCACCTATAGAAGGTAACTCCGCTAAAATACTACCTAAATCTGGGCTACCTGACTTTGCAATATCTGAAGCTGTTAGCGTTACAACTGGAGTGGGTTGCGATAACTCTGCACGAGCAATACGAGAACCTGTAACTTGAATTTTTTCAACTTCAGCCATTTGCTCTTCTGAGTTTGCCATTGCAAAGCTGCTACCTGCTACCGCACCAGCCAACAATGCGGTTTTAACACTCATTGCTAATATGTTTAGTTTTTTCAAAATGAATTTCCCTGAATTTTTGTTTTGTTGTTTCTAAAAATAAAACAATTGCATTGCTTGATTTTAGATTGGCTCTTTTTTACCACATCCAGAAATTTAAAAAAGAACCACAAAAACAACCACATATAAACAACTAATTAACAGCATGATGGATTAACGATCAAAAAAAACTTTTTATATGTGTTTTCATAATCTTGAAAAAGTAAACAATTTGATAAATCACTCCAGTAAATTTAACAACAAAAAAGTCATTTACATTCGTTTACAATGCTAGTTCAGATTTCATACCAACATTCAATTATCAAGCTGTAACTTAAAAATATCTTAAACCCACATTACATACACAAGCCTTTTACAATTTAGGAATATACACGCTATCACTATGGCTTTTTCATCCAATGAACAGCGCTAATATCAAGCTGAACTGCCAGCAACGACCTAATAACAGGCACAAAAAAGCCCCTGACACCATGCATCAGAGGCTTTTAAAATTGAGCAATTAACCTGAAATCAGGCTAATTAGTGATCTGAGCGGTATTTCGCTGCATCAATAATTGCCCAAATATAGACGATTGGCAGTAACACCCAACCGACGAGCACCCAAGTCAATGCACCTGAAATAACCCAAGATAAGAAAAATGCGATAGCGGGTAAAATTCGCCCTTGTACCAATTGGCCTAAACCTGGAAAAAAAATATTACAAATCGCGGCAATAACATTTCCACCTGAACCTTGTCCTGACATAGTCACCTCTCCATTTTCGTTTTTATTAGCTTTAACAATGATATCTGTATTGTTTAAGATAATATCGCAAGTTAGCGTCGAATATTAATTTACTCTCTTTCAATCAATTTATATGCCAATTAAATTTCATTTAAAAACAATGCATTAAAACAAACAGAACGACCCGCGTGACTAACATTTAGTATGATAGCCTAATTTTTAGTGAAATCACCCGCTCATTCTTTGCGCTTAATCAAGTCACTCTTTTTATCTCAGTCTACGCTTGAGTAAAAGGAGTACGCGATGCAATTAACATTTTTAGGTGCCGCAGGCACTGTGACAGGCTCTAAATATTTATTACAAGTCAACAACAAAAACATTTTAATCGACTGCGGGTTATACCAAGGAGTCAAGAATTTCAGAGAACGAAACTGGGCCCAACTTCCCTTTGATATAAAAGAGATTGATGCTGTTGTGCTCACACATGCCCATATTGATCACTCTGGTTATTTGCCCGTCTTATACAAACAAGGCTATCGCAGCGCAATTTTCAGCTCGTTCGGCAGCTTTAAACTGTGTGAAATTTTGCTACCCGACGCAGGCTACTTGCAAGAAGAAGACGCAAAATACGCCAATGACAAACGTTTTTCGAAGCATCACCCTGCTCAGCCGTTATACACAGTCGAAGATGCTAAAGCCTGCCTAAATCTGTTTGTCCCAACTGAATTTCATCACAAAACTGAAATTGCAGAAGGAGTATTTCTCACTTTGCGCCATGCCGGTCATATCTTAGGTGCCTCAACCGTTGAAATAACCACTCAACACCAATCGATTATTTTCAGCGGTGATGTCGGTCGCCATGATGATACGATTATGCACTCACCTGAGCCTCTCCCCGCATGCGATACTTTAGTGGTTGAGTCTACTTATGGCGATCGCCGTCATCAAACATTCGATAGTGAAAGCCTGCTTGCTGATGCTATCAACGATACTCTCAAGCGCGGTGGCTGCTTTTTAATGCCCGCATTTGCTGTAGGCCGAGCGCAGCTCATGTTGCATTTAATTCAAACACTCAAAGCAGCTGGGCGCATTCCTAACGTGCCGGTTTATTTAAATAGCCCCATGGCCATCAAAGCCACCAGCGTTTATAACCATTTTCATCAAGAGCACAAACTCACTTCAGAGCAATGCACTGCGATTGATGAAGGCACGCAATATGTAAAAACCATGGAAGAATCAACGCTTCTGATCAGCAAAGTCATGCCTGCGATTATTATTTCTGCCAGTGGTATGGCAACGGGTGGTCGTGTACTTCATCATCTAAAAAGCTTACTACCTGATGATAAACACACGATTGCATTTTTAGGTTATCAAGCCGCAGGAACCCGTGGTGAGGCATTAATCAATGGAGCGACCCGCATCAAACTTCATGGTGAATACGTGCCTGTGCGCGCAAAAATACTCAATCTAGACTGCTTTTCTGCGCATGGGGATTATCAAGACATCATCAACTGGCTCAAGCAAGCTCAGGCACTGCCTAAAAAAATATTCATTACTCATGGTGAGCCCAAAGCCAGCGACGTGATGCGTTGCCATTTAAAGGAACAATTAGACGTGGAAGCAACCGTTGCTGAATATTTGCAACAAGTGCAGCTTTAGCTTGCACCACATAAAAAACGCAGCTAATGCTGCGTTTTTTATTCGTCGATGATTAGCTCGATAGGATTTTCATCGGCAAGGACAGTATTTCACTCTGAGAATCTGCAAAATGGTAAATAATCGCCACATGACCTGCAACGACTAAACAATACCAAAGAGCAGAAAACACTCGGCCATACATATCCAGTGGCACTAAATGAGAAAAATGACGCTGACGCCACTCAAAGACGACTTCCAATGCCCCTAAAAACAAGAAAAATACCAACAGCATTAAACCAAAGATATAAGATATCCACAGTCCAAATACGACGCCAGCTAGACAAACAGATAATCCCACCCAAGAGCGCATTGAAAAGCTAATGCTTTTGAGGACATGACCACCATCCAGTGGCAGCATTGGCAAGAGGTTAAATAAATTCAATAACGCACTTAATACCGCCGCACCTGCAAACAACTCAAGATCGGTGGCGTAATAAAGCACCAAACACAATATCGACATAAACAAGCCAAACACAGGCCCCATGATTGAAATCACTACGTCTTGCCAACGAGTGGTAATTTTTTCATCCGACACGGCCAGCCCACCCACAAAAGGAATCAAATAAATCCCTTTTGTTTTAATGCCAAAATATTTCATCGCACGCACATGGCCATATTCATGCACCACTAAACACGCCACCAGCATTAAGGCAAATTCAAGCGTAAACAGCCAAGCATAACCCGCAATCGACGCGCCTGCTAACGTCGCTTTAATCACCTTTGCACTTTTAAATAACTTAAAACCCAAAGCAGCCAGACCAAACCAGCCTTTTTTGCTTGTTGCTGAATCACCACTTACATCAATCAGCGGATACTGCACCCCTTCGATATACTCGCCATTAACTGAAACCTGCATTCTCACCGTGTCAGCGGCAAAATCAGGTAACAAGCTCATTGATATTTCTTGCTGAGCCCCTTGATGTTCAATAGAAAAATGATGGGTGCTGCTTGAGTCTGTACTGGCTAACATTTCACTTTGTAGTTCACTGTTTGCAAATATTTTTTGGGTTAGATCTGGATAGAATTCAATGCGCAGCGCTTGGCCAAACATTTCAAGTTGAAGTTGTTTCATGATTTACAGCATTTTTTGTGTGATAGGCCATTGTAACGCTTGCAAACAAAGATCCCCAAATTAATTGTGCGCATACAGCTGCTCGACAATAATCGCCAATCCAGCACGCATTTTTTCTTCATCTTGGCCCGCAAAACCCAAACGAATATAACTCACGGTACCAAGAGAGCCAGCCACAAATTCATCTTCCGTTTGTAAATATACCCCCTGCTTTTCGAGAGCGGCTTTTAAACCAATCACTGAACGGTGCACGTTGACCCAAAGCGCCATCCCTCCATCTGGAACTCGAAATTCGATCGGATAACCTAATTCTTGATAACCTTGCAACTCATTCACTATGGCGATTAGTCGGCTTTGGTAAAGCTTTGTCATGCGCCGCAAATGGCGCTCAAATCCTCCCGTTTGCATCCAAAATGCGACAGCTTGCTGCATGACGATATCATTTTTATGATTGATAATTTGCTTCAAGCCACTGAGCTGAGTAATCACTTCTCGTGCGCCATGAATATAACCAACCCGCGCCCCAGCAAACATCAATTTAGAAAAAGTGGATAAGTAAATCACTCGCCGAGCGGGGTCATCAGCCGCCATTGGTTGCAGTGGCTGGCAGGCATAATGAAATTCGTGATCATAATCATCTTCGATGATGATGACATTATAGTCGCAGGCCAGCTGATACAACCGCATTCGTCTAGCGATTGAGAGAGTAAGTGTGGTGGGATACTGATGCAAAGGGGTTAAATACACTAATTTAATCCCACCTAGTTGCAACTGGCGTTCAAAATCAGCGATACACAAACCTTCGCTGTCTTGGGCAATAGTCACCAAATTAGCTCCACATTCTGAAAATGCTGCACGAGCGGGAGGATATCCTAATGCTTCAACCGCGACTTTATCACCTGGGTTAAGTAATGCTTTGGCAATTAAAAACAATGCTTCCTGAGAGCCATTACAAATCATCACTTGTTTATCGTCGACAGGCTGAATACCACGAGCACGACGTAAATACTCACCTACTTGCTGCTTCAGTAATTTTGAACCATCTGCTTCACCATAGTGAAACGAAGCAAACGCGCTGTGTTGACTCGACTTAACCAAAGCCCGTTGAAATTCGCGATATGGAAACTGAGTTAAATCAGGTAATCCACCAGCAAAGCAATATTGATAATCACTGATGTTTCTTGCTACTTGATAAGGTAAAGGTCGAGTAAATTCAAATTGATGAACCGGCACACTCGGCTGAGGTGTGGCAGTACAACTTTGTGTTATCGGGAGCGCTTGATTGACGCGATAACCCGAACGCTGATGAGCAACAATCCACCCTTCAGCAACCAATTCAGCCAGCGCATTCATCACCGTATGCCGATTGACCTTTAAAACCTTGGCAAATTCCCGTGCTGAGCTGAGTTTTTCTCCTGGTTGAAGTAAGCCCTTTTTAATCGCCTCACGCAGCGCATGCGCCAATTGCAAATATTTAGGTGAAGAGGATTTGGTCAAGGTGAGTTCAAGTGGATGCATTCTGGTCTAGGAAAATAATCAAAACTGGTTGTTAACCTTATACCAAAACAACTTAATAATCTGCTTAATATTGTTGAAGGAGTCATCACATGCAATTTGAAAAAGTCACCTTACAAACTGATAAAGTGGCCTTAGTCCCACTAGAAAACGACCACCTACCGACTTTACTTCAAGCTGGGCAAAACCCTAGCATTTGGCAGTGGGTGTTTGAAAACTACTGCTTAAACGAGCACACACTCGCGACATGGTATCAATCGAGCGCCCAATTTGATGCCAAACAACAACTTGTTTTTGCAACGTTTGATAAAGCCAGCCACACCTTAGTAGGCACGACTCGTCTGTTTCGCTTAGACACATATAATCACAGCCTTGAAATTGGCCACACCTTTATTCATCCTGACTGGCAGCGCAGCCACATCAACACACACGCTAAATACTTAATGTTGAAATATGCGTTTGAAACGCTCGGTATAGTCCGAGTGTCATTTGTCACTCACGAAAAAAACACCCGCTCTCGTAATGCGATCAGTCGCTTAGGCGCGACCTTTGAAGGGATCATTAGAAAAGTACGTCTTTTACCCAGTGATACATATCGTAGCAGTGCGCAATTTAGTATCACTGATGATGATTGGCCCACCATCAAAGCCACACTTGAAAAAATTATTGAGGAGCAGCAGTAATGTACCCGAGTCAACATTATCAAAGCCAAAATCTGTCTTTATTGCTGCACATCATCGAGCAATCACCCTTGGCAACTTTATTGTTTAATCAGGCAGGTGAGCAATGGCCTCATATCAGCCACATTCCATTCATTTTCGACCAAGGAATGTTGATTGGGCATATCAGTCGTTTGCACCCGCTTGCAAATCAACTCACTCAAGGGGATGTTGAGCTCAAACTCATATTTAATGGCCCAGATGGTTATATTTCTCCGCTTTATAGTCCTGATGCACAAACGGTTCCTACCTGGAATTACGCCAAAGTGGTTGTCACAGGACAAGCGAGTATCGTGAGCGATAAAACCGAACAAGGTGCACTGATGGCACAAATTAGTCATCATTTTGAACAACAATTACATTATCAATTTTCTGCCGAGCCTTGGTCTATCGATACACTCCCCACTAAGCATCTCGATGCCATGATAAACGCCATCAGTATTTTCAAGGTCGCAATTTGTCGTACTGAAGGGAATATAAAATTGAGCCAAAATAAACCACCTTTGGCTATCGAGGCAATGACCAAACACCTTAAGGCTCACCAACAACCTGACTTAGCCGCGCTAATGAACAGAGCGCAAAGTTAATTGCACCCTGTTGTTGAGATTCTCTCAAACCTATTGAGCCGTTAAGTCACTCATGTCATAAATTTGGGCAAAAGAAGCCGTCACTGTATTGAGGTTAATTTGCCCTTCATTAAGCACTGTATCACGACTACCTGGCCCCGAAACACGCCACACAAAACGTGGCAATACTGCGTCTTGTGTTGGTTTGACTAGTTGTGCTTTAAACGTTAAATCAATATCTAAATGCTCAACTTGTTTTTCTTCGCGCTGCGCATCTTTGTACAAAGAAAAACCATAACTTGCCCCAAGCACAGCTATGTTTCCGGTGAATTGATGGCTATTTTGCAAAAAAACATACTGATAGCTAATGGCTAATTCTGGTACTTGCTCACCCGCTAAAGCGGCATCAAAAATAAAATCCAGCTGCGCACTTTCATTAGGCATCAACTGCGAAAATTGCGTTTCAAAAATAGGCTTCGCTAAGCCCGTTAAATTTGCCACCTTACTCGACACATTTGCAATAAAGCCGATGCCATCATTTGTTTTATCTAATGGCCACGCAAGCTCACCTTGCTGCAAGGTTTCATCTTGGTCAGAATCCAATCGAGATTGTAAAACTACTTGTTCTTCAGCTTGTTTAGCTAGCTCAAGATCACCGCTCAGCACCAACTTTAATTGCTGGCTAAAATCATCCTCAACCGAAGCTATTGGAGTGTGACAAAACCCGCTCAGTGACAAAGTGCTAAAGCGTGAAATAGCTAATTGGTCTTTCGCTTGTTGGCAATCAAGACTAAGGCTTTTTGCTAAATTAACCGATTTAAGGGATGTTAAATCACTCAGTGGCAACAAGGATGTTACGCCGTTATAGGTTAATTGTAGGCTGGTCAATTCTGAAAGAGACTCAATACCATCGAGTTTTAATACTGGAGTTTCTGCAGTTGCAGGACACGATAACGAGGTTATCTCATAAGTATATTGGTATGTATTATCTTCTACTAGCTTGTCTATACAAGATTTGATCTGACTATCGGCAAAGGTTACATCGGAAATATTAACCGGATCATCATCAGAGCACGCAGCCAGCAATAACGCACTAACACTCACGACTATGAGCTTTTTATTTTGAAACATCTCAAACTTCCTTTTCTTCTTTATTACTCGAGACAAAATAACTCGATAAAATAGCGCAAATACAATAACCAACAAAATACCAAAAACCCTGCCCAAGCTCAGCTTGCATCACCAATAACTCACCCATTTGACCATCTGCGTTACCGGCTAAATAAGTCACAATCAGCGCAATCACAAACACATCAGCCATACTCCATTTGCTGATCAATTCAATAAAGCAGCCTAACAAACGCCTAAATTTACATCGGTGCAATAAGGTATAAAGCAGCTGTGATGTGAGTTTTATTATCGGCACAATCACTGCAAATAAAGCCACTAATCCTGCAACGAGTAAATTACCGTTGTTTTTAAGCTCAGTGACTGTCCCAAAAATACTGCGTGTTTTTTGATAGACTTCAACTTGCCCTTCTAATTTATCAAGCCCTAACATACCAGAGACCATTTGCAGCATCCCTCGCGAGCGACTCCCTCCCTCATCAGCGAGCATTTCTATACCTGTTTGCGCCAGTTGAGACTTTTCAATGTGCCCAGTTAATGTCAACACAGGTAAGGTCACTCCGGGGATGAGTAGACCCAGCGCGACTAAAATTAACAGGCCTGATATCAGTTTTTGTTTCATCGTTTTTACATTTTCTAAAACCATAATGGTGCATGCTAACACTGCGCAATGGCACTGTCTGTGGTTTTTTGTAAAGCAAATTAACGTATTAATAACCACCAATTATTTGATCTAGTTCAGATCTTTTGTCAGCGTATTATTTAAAATTGCTTCAGTTAATAGGAGGATGATATGAAAGCAGCGGTCACACACGGTTATAAACAACCACTGGTAATTGAAGAACGCCCCACCCCACACATTGAAGGACACGATGTCTTGGTTAAAATTCATGCCTGCGGCGTCTGCCATACCGATTTGCATGCATGTCATGGCGATTGGCCCGTTAAAGCGACCCTCCCTTTAGTACCTGGGCATGAAGGTGTTGGTGAAATTGTCGCTTTAGGTGATCAAGTCAGTCATTTAAGCATTGGCGATCGCGTTGGCATTCCATGGCTTTACAGTGCATGTGGGCACTGCGAATATTGTTTAAGTGGTGATGAAAACCTCTGCTCAGCCCAGCAAAACGCGGGTTACTCCGTCGATGGAAGTTATGCTGAATACTGTAAAGCCCATGGCGATTATGTCATTAAAATCCCTGATAATTTAAGTTATGTTGCAGCTGCACCGCTGTTTTGCGCCGGAGTCACGACATACAAAGCACTCAAAGTCGCTCAGATTAAACCGGGCGATTGGGTGGCAATTTTTGGTATCGGTGGACTGGGTCATCTGGCGGTGCAATATGCGGTCGCAATGGGGTTAAATGTGGTCGCCATCGATACTGGCGCAGATAAACTCACCCTCGCGAAAGAGCTGGGGGCAGAGATCTGCCTAGACTTTAAAACGGACGATGTTGTCGCACAAATTCTTGCCCTAACACAAGGAGGAGTGCATGCCAGTATTTGTACCGCTGTGAGTAAAGCGGGCTTTGAGCAAAGCTATCGCGCCATTCGCCGTGGTGGTAAATGCGTATTGGTAGGATTACCTCCAGAAGAAATGCCCATTCCTATTTTTGATACCGTACTCAATGGGGTGAGTATTATTGGTTCAATTGTCGGCACTCGCCAAGATTTAGTTGAATGCCTCGATTTTGCGGCGCGTGGTAAGGTCAAGGCCATCACCATTGAAAAATCACTCGAAGACATTAATGCAATCTTTACCGATATGATTGAAGGTGAAATCAATGGCCGAGTTGTGATGACCATGGCTTAAACACCCCGATATAACACTCACTCCAAACAAGTTTTTGTCTTTGAGTGAGTGTTTAATGCTTAATCAGTACTTCACACTCTTTATCTAACCCTAAACTGAGCGCTTTTTGTTGGCACAATGCCAATGCCTTTTCTTCCGCTCGACTGGTACTGGTGTAGCCATAAGCATAACCCCAGGCACTGCCTTGAGCAGTATGAACATATGCAAATGCTTTGCGCCCTTTGTGTTCTTTGAGCTCATCTAAATTCATTCTGGCATCGTACTCAGGTAATGACTCCCTGACTTGTTGGAATTTTTCATCGAACTCACTGGTCATGCTGCACGCACTCACTGCTAATGAAAATACAATCAAGATTAGTTTTTTAGCTTTCATTTCATACTCTTAAATACTTTTTTGTAGCTTAACGACAAATGAACAAAAAAGGAACAAACACTCAACAATTTCTCACTCTTCGATGCTTGCTAAACCCATACCATCTGGCACATAGTAAGCAGGCTCAACTAAAAGTTTGCCCAACCAATATTTGCATAACACCCTAGGATCACAGATGAAAAACACAATACTCCTCAGCGCATCATGCTTACTTTTGGCATGCCAAACCACCACGCCACTGCCAATCATGCCCCACTCTACTGAGTTTTTGGCCAACAGCCAGTTTTATAGTGTTGATGAGCAAGCTGAATTTTGGCATGAAGATAAAATGAATGTCGCCATAGGCCCTTACAGAGTTAGCAATATGAATATCGGCTGGCAAACGAGCAGTGAAGATGGGACTCGCGCCTTAATCAATGACTTGGGATATAACCAACAAACAACCCAATCAGAACAAGCGTTTAGTTACCAATTTACGGGCCCTGATGGTACAAGCTCAGTGCAATGCGTACAAAATACCAGCGAATATGAGCAATCATGGACAATCAATAAAGGGTTCAGCTTACCGCTAAATTTTAATGCGAGCTTTAGTTACGCCTGTCAGTTTCAGCAAGAAAAAATCCAATGGCAATTATTGGTATTAGCGGACAATTTTGGCAAAGTAAGTTACCAATTACACAATAATCAGGGAGATACCTTCACAATAAACGCACTCAATCATAACCAGTTACCACTCCCACAGCGCAGTTTTATTGGCTTTGAATTTTATGACCAACAAAAAATAGCCGCGATTTCGATGAATAACCCCGCTGAGTTATGGTTACTGAATGACTTACCCGCTGCAAAGCAGCAAGTTGTGTTCATTAGCCTGCTCAATCTCTGGTATATGAAGCATGCCTTACAAGCTCATTAACTCAAGCCAAGTTGTGAATAACTAATGACTAACGTGCCTATTAGCATAAACACGACGGCAACATAAGGGTGCTTTAGCGACCGCATTTGAATACGTTCGGGCGCGTGTGGATCAACCAATAAATGGCAGTCCGATTGCGTGACATAGCTATTGTAAAAATGCTTGTCATAATTCATTACCACACTAAAGCGCTGCTGCTCAAAAGAATATTCAACCAACATTTGTTGGTTAGCCGCTGTGGCAAATGGCATCGCTTTATTGCTTGAAACAAGCGTGACAGCTTCGACTTTACAGACTCGCCATGTGCGTTTTTTCATCGTTTGTAGCGCATGGCGAACAAAAGGCTCTAACCCTAAAAAGACCACCACCATACCCAATAAAGTCAGTTCAAGTTCCATCATTGCATCCTTTGATTATTATTTTATGATGCTAGCTCTTTTTTATACACAGTATGTGCCGCAATCAAATCACTTAATGCCGTGCCTACCGATTTAAACAAAGTAATTTCATTCTCGTCACGCCTTGCATACTGTTTATTTGCACATAAATCAGCTAATTGCGCTTTGATATGCGCTTCTGTAATGGCGCCTTCGGCAATTGGTAATAACAATTCGCCCGCTTCATTCATCACATTAACGATACTATCTAAGTACACACTCGCGCGAACCACAGTTTTCGTATCACACTCTCGACAATCTTTATGGTGATTACCTATCAAATCAATATGCACACCTGCTTTAAGCCAGCGCCCATCAAATAGCGGCTCTTTCGCTCCGGTTGCGCAACTAATAATGTCAGCTTCTTCTACAGCTGATTGCACATCGCCACATAAACTGAACATAATATGCGGATAAATTGCCTCTAGCTGCGCAATTAATGCCTCTGCTTTGATTTGATTGCGCGCAGCAACGAGCACCTTTGTGAGCGGCCTAACACTGAGGTGGGCTGCAATCATAAAACGAGCTAAATTACCCGCGCCAAAAAACAATAAGGTCTGGCTGTTTTCTCGGGAAAGATACTTCGAAGCCAATGCCGATACAGCGGCAGTTCGCCAATACGTGACAGTAGTGCCATCAACAAGAGCCAGCGGCACACCGTGTTTACGATCAAACAACATGATTTTTGAATACAAAGATTCATACCCTTCATTGCTATTTTGAGGAAAATAGGTAAATGATTTCACCCCTATCACCTCTTCATTCCAGGCTGGTAACACAGCAAAGGCATTATGGGCAGCATCACCTGGGAGCAATTCAAACACTTGTCGTTTTGGCATAGAGAATTGGCCAGAAAATCCTTTATCTAACGCAGCAATTAAACTTGGAAAGTCTAATGATGCCTCAACTTGTTGTTTGTCTATCACTCGCATAGCTATCTCTTATATTTCAAAAGGTTTAGGCGCGTGGGTTAGTACCTGACACCCTGACTTCGTAATTAAATAATCGTCTTCTAAACGTACTCCACCCAAGCCTGGGATATAAATTCCAGGTTCAATGGTAATAATATTGCCAGGCTCTAAACAGTAATCGGTTTTAGGACCTAAAATTGGCTGTTCATGCAAAAAAAGCCCCACCCCATGCCCCAAACCTTCACCAGCCCATTGAGCATACGCAGATGATTGCAGTACAGCTTGGGAAGCCAAATATACATCATGGCCATTTACACCCGGCTTAAGTACTGACACAGCCGCTTGTTGCGCTGCACTGACCGTATCATAAATAGCTTTTTGCTCATCATTGGCGGCACCTAAAATATAGCTTCGTGTCATATCAGAACGATACCCATTAATCACCGCACCAAAGTCGAGGGTGATAAAATCCCCTTCATGCAACTGTTGCTCACCCGGATTGCCGTGCGGCAACGACGTACGCTCAGCAAAAAGCATAATGGTGCTAAAAGCCATGCCTTGTGAGCCAAGCTTTTGTAAGCGGTACTCAAGCTCTAATGCAACATCTCGCTCAGTCACTCCCGCTTTGAAATAACCCATCGTTTCTGCTAAAGCTTGATCGGCAATGGCTGCAGCTAGTTGCGTTTGTTTGATTTCCCAATCATCTTTAACCATCCGCTGGCGTTCAATTAATCCAGTGACAGCCTGTATTTCACGATTACCTAATTCACTCTCAATCCCGTGCCATGCACTAACATTAATAAAAGCGGCATCAAACCCCAGCGCTTTGACATCAAACAAGTGGCGACCAATACACGCTCCTAAGCTTTCATTATCACGGTCTCGTGACACGACTTCAAAACCCTGACATTCATTTTTAGCACGCTCGAAATAGCGATAATCAGTAATTAAAAACTGATGTTTAGGTGTGATAATTGCGTACGCGGCATTACCGGTAAACCCTGTAATATATTGAATGTTTTCATGGCCTAAAATTAACAGACCATCTAATTGGCGTTCGGTTAATTGGCTCAGTAATTGTTGCTGACGCTGTAAAAAAATTGCTTTCATCGAAAAATAAACCCATGTGAGAGAGGATCGGTCAAATCAAAATAAAACTCGTTTTTGCCCGTCACAAACGCAGTGCCGGAAACTTCAGGCACAATAGCCTGATATGGACCAAATTGGCAGTGCGAGTGCACACTGACACTAAACTGAGACCCTAAAATACTCTCAATGTTGATTTCATCCCCTAAGTGCAATTGACCTTTTGCATAACACAGGGCAGCTCGCGCTGAGACTCCCGTACCTGTTGGGCTACGATCTAACTCACCATTAGCAAAAATACATACATGTCGACTATGGGAGTCAACCTGTAAAGTTTGTTGTTCACTGGTAAAAATAACGCCATATAAAAAACTCAGTTCATCAGCAAAAGGATGACTCACCGGTGTACTTTTCATTACAGCTTGTTTGATCTGCTGACCAAACATGATGATCTGATTGCTATTGTCAGCCCCGAGGCTTAAACCAATAGTGTCAGCATCCACAAAAGCATAAAACGCACCACCGTAAGCCAAATCAAACTGCACCCGCCCAACACCTTCCACATCGAGCCACTGATCAGCTAAAGCGAGAAATGATGGCACATTACGAAAAGAGGTCCTCATAACGCGACCTTGCTCAACCAGCACTTGCGACTCAATCAGCCCAGCAGGTGTATCGATTTTAAGTAAATTAATGCCTTCATCAACATCAATCACGTTTGCTTCAACTGCAGCCTTAGATAAAGCAATAATGGCATGCCCGCACATGGTGCTATAACCTTCGTTATGCAAAAACAGTACGCCAAAATCACTCTGTGGACGCTCTGGTTCAGTAATCAACGCGCCATACATATCTGCATGCCCACGCGGCTCAAACATTAGCGCAGTGCGTAAATGATCATAATGGGTTAGACAAAATTGGCGTTTTTCGAGGATCGTTTCCCCATCGAGCATAGGGAAACCAGCGGTGACAATCCGTAAAGGCTCCCCTGCGGTGTGCATATCTAAACTGGTGATCACGCGTTGCTCAATAGGCGGCTGCCAATCAGCAAAAGAATTTGAGTTCATATTAACGTTAGCAAAAAGTTAATTTTGCATACAATATACCTCAATTTAAAACTAATCAACTATCGATAACAATTATTTGTCGACCCTAAGAATCGAGTAGCGCTAGCCAATTATGTTTCCATGCACCTTCTGCCGCTTGAGAGTTGTTTGCTTTTATCTTATGCCCTAAGGTTGCTCTCTGGGATTCTGTATAATTTTTGAAGTGAGCCAACGTCACTAAGGTATTGACGAGATCGTGATCGACGAGCTTCAGATCATATTTCGCCTGCAAATAATGCTGGCTTGGAATATCAGTTACAATCGGAAGCAATCCACAACTCATCGCTTCTTGTAAGGCTAGTGATTTTCCTTCTCTAGCACTTAAGCTAATGTAAAAACTACATTTTAATATGATTTTTTCTATTTCAATATGAGTTTTAGCCCCATAAAAAATAATTTTATCACTCCCTTCATATTGGGATTTTAAAACATTTAATAAGCGACCATCACCCACAAGGTGCAGCACCCCTTTCCCATCAAATCTCGACCAAAAATCACACAGTGCATCGACATTTTTAGACTGTTCGAGCCGACCAAAATAAATAGCATCTTGAGAGTGATAATTGGCTTGAGAAATCAAAGATGACTCATTTTCAATGACGATGAAGCCGCTTGAGAATAAACGGTTAAAAATAGACCCACTTACTAACACGACCTTTTTAAGGTAACACGCCATAAACCTAAACAAAAACTCATTGAGCTTTGCATGCTTACCCGGACCATGGAGTACACAAACATCTTTAAATAAATAAAAGCGCGTCAGTGATAATAAAGACGCTCTTGAGTCATGAAAGATAAACTGGTTTTTTCTGTCTAATAACAACTTTAATAGCGATAACTTTTCTTTAAATGTACTATTTTTTAGAGCAATAAACTCTATACCCAATTGCGTTTTCATTTTTCGGACATAGATTTCAGCGCCACCAAATGATTTATCACTCCATAAAATGTTATAAATCATAATCGTTTAAGTGCTCCTTAATTTGCGTCACATAATCACCATTTTGATTTGTCTTCACTCTCGGTTCTTCAAGCCATTCGCCTGAGCTTTGCAATTTAAACATTAGCTTTGCTGAAAAATTAAAATCTAACAACGCTGAGTTGTACCCTGCAATAATCCTAGCATGTTGATAAATGGCATCCACCACCTGAAATTGCGATAAGCCATTAAACTTACTCACACAAGAGCGTGGATGAAGTTTAACTAAGATGGGTCCTTCAATTTTGCGAGCAAGGCTGAGAATCAACTGCCGCTCTTCTGCTTCACTGATGCCTAATGTAGTTGTTAAAGGTTCATCGACATAAAAGCAATTCACTGACTCTAACGATATATCGGGTTCAATAACCACACCGTATTTATTCACCCGAGGAGGCTCGCACTTAATAAAACTCACATCTTGTAAACCATGAGTATGGCTTTGCCATTCATCCCGATATGCATCAGTAAAATAAAACACTAAAATTCTTGGGGAATCACCCTTTCGTGCCATGGGTCTACCGACCTTTAAGCGCCCCATAGAGACGAGCCACTTACATACTTTCTTAAAATTGGTGAAAAAATATGAAATAGGCACGACTTCACGACGTGGATTTTTTGCATGTTGCATAATCACGATATTTTCAACCGTCTTAACGGCCAACTTAAATGCGCTAATATCTGGCGGCCTTCTTCCCCAAATAAAGACCGTTTTTGCTTGCTTAAACTTACAACGAGTAAATACCGACTTAAACTCCTCATGAAAGTAAAACTCACAATCGTGTTCAAGTATATCTTCAGTAAATCTCTTCTTCTCAAGGGGATTAATGTTCACAGATAAGTATTTCATTTAAGCCTGTCTGACTTTGTTAGTATTTGTTTCACAACCATCCATAATAAAGGATCTGTAAGCGGTATTTTGGTCACTACGAGCGTGCTAAAAAGAGGTTGTTTGAAGCAGCTATATATAAACAGAAAAACGACGAATAAACCTACGACTCCGAACATAATAATGCTTGAAAACAACGGACCTAAATCGAACACTACAAATTGCTTTAATTCTATCTCCGACAGTCCCAACAAAGGGAGAGTCTCTATATATAAATTAACAGCCTGAAAACGAGTCACATCTGTAAAACCTGACTGAGCATACACATTTATTTTATAGAGCATAAACTCGATAACGATATAACCCACATAGGCAACAACAGGAATAAGAACGGTAAATATCGCTATTTTTAATTTGAATTTAATTGGTGATTTTATCATTAAATAACCAATGAAAATTAACGATACTGCTGCCGCTGCAGAAAAACTTAACAAAGAAAAAAACAATATATACAGCTTGGTATAAAAGTACTCTTCGGGTTCTAATATTTGTATCAGCAATACGATTGCAAGTAAGTGGTATGCATATGTAGAAGGCTCTTGATACACACCTGAACCTCTAAAACGAATCATTTCAAACGCCCCGGTTAAATGACGAGACTCTCCATATATAAATTTGGCAACAATATCAAAATCTAATAAGAAAATTGAAATTAGTGACACCAAAAATGCAAAAATATGAAAATTGGCCACTCTAACCCAGTCAAGTGTCTTAATGGTAAAATCAAATAAAACTAAGCTGACTGATAAAGAGCAATATAAAATAATCAGCACTTTTCCCGGTTCATTTTTAAACAAGAAAGATAGGCTAGTAAGTAAAAATATTATTACTAGGCCAACTAACAACCTTTGTAGGGGTATTTTTTTAAATTGTGTTAAAGCGATTAATATTGCAAATGGAAAAAACAACTTTAATCCAACAAAAGGTAACGGAACCGTCGCTAGACTAATACAGAAAGCATACATCAAACTGGTCATATTAATGTTTATTCATTACATAGTAAAAACGATAAGCGCTATGTGTGACTACAATTGAGAAAATATAAAAGATAATTGCCAGTTTCTGACTTTTCACATCGCCAACGAAGTTAAACAGCAAAAAAGTGACTGTACATATCATTCCTGCGGCTACATTGGCATAAATAGCACTTAATGATCTACCTGCATGATTTAATAATAAATTGAAATGCCCAAATCTGTAAACACACCATTCCATCATCATAAAAGCTATAAAATAGGCGGCATAAGTTGCAGGCAGCAATACTAAACTTGCGAGCAAGCCGATTACCAAAAAACACCACAAAAAATGCTGTTGTTTTAACTTTAATTGAGTAAACCCATGCAATCGTTCTTCTCTAGGTAATAAATCTAAACTTTTCATATTGAGTAATAATAACGATCCAAACATTCCTGATATAAAGGCGCTCAACTTTATTAAAATTAATAAGTCAGCATTATTTGGAATCGATATCGCAATTGTAAACCAAATTATTAGCGGAATTAAAAATGTAGCCAGCACATCTAAGGTAAATTTCCCGATATTTAATCGATAAGAAAATATCAAGGTGAGCGAGGGGCGAAAATAAAACACTGTAAATATAAAAATAATGGCAATTAACAGTTGAATGTAAATGATAAATGATTCTTTAAACACCCAAAGCGAACAAAAAAAGCCAACGAGTAACAAAAGGTTAACCAATCCATTTTGCCATAAAAAACCACCCCGCACACCAGAGCGAATAAGGTGTGAGCCAAAATTGAAGCAAATTGCCATAATCACCGCGATATTTGTGACCACATAAGCCGTGTTATCAAACCAAAACAAAGGCTGAATTAAAACAACAATAAATAACTGCACTAGCAATATTTGTTTATATAGAGCTAATCGCGCCGATTTATCCGCTAATCCTTGAGAAATAACTGGGAAACCGAGCCGAAAAAAAGGCGTTAAAAAAGGGGCAATAACGATGATATCAATCAATATAGATTGCGTATTTAAGGAGCCAAAGTCAGATGCGCCTTTTAATAATAAAAACAAAAATACCGCAGGTAAACTGCGGTAAGAAATGTCTAATAATTTACTTTTTAAGTTTGAGCTATTAATGTTCACAATATTAACGATTAATTACCCAATGCTAAGATTACAGTTTTAACTGTTCTAATGAATATTTTGAAATCTAACCACAAACTATAATTTTTAATATAATGCATGTCATATCTATGCTTCCACATTGCATCATCCAACGATGAGCCATACGCATATTTTACTTGGGCAAGTCCAGTAATACCTGGTTTTACAGCATGGCGTAATGAATAATAGGGGATTTCTTGTTCTAACTGTTCAATAAAAAAACGTCGCTCTGGGCGCGGGCCAATTAAAGACATTTCTCCGCGTAAAACATTGAGCAACTGAGGCAACTCATCAATGCGAGTACAACGAATAAACCGACCAACGCGAGTAACTCTTGGGTCGTTCTTTGTTGCCCATTGAGCTCCTTTCTCTTCAGCATTAGTAGACATAGATCTGAACTTAATAACATCAAACTCTTTATTAAATTGACCTACCCTAGCTTGACGATAAAAAATAGGGCCCTCGCTTCCCACTTTAATTGCAACAGCTGTAAGCAACATAACCGGAAAAGTCAGGATAAGTAGCAAAGCGGCAAAGAGAGACTCTACACTTTGCTTTATTATTTTAACAAAAGAACTATTTAACAACTTGGAAGGCTGGCTAGTTAATAAACAACTGCTTGTAAGCAGAGATATTTCAGTATAACCCTGAGTCTTTTCAATATAATTTATTAATGAGTCAACGCGCTGACCACGCGCCAAACATTCATTAAGGTAGTCTTTTTGGCTATCTGCCAGTTTTTCATGCTGAAAATATAACAACACATAACGACTAGGTAATATGTCAAAATTATCCAGTACTGAAATAGATGGGTGTTCAGATAGGAAAGACTGAATACTACTTATTTCTGAATGAGGGCAAATTAAAAAAACAGGTAACCCTGGAGATGATCGCAAACCCTTTGATAATTTGGATGCATTGACGTTTTGCGTCGTATTGACTGCCGTCTTTTTATACTCTAAAACTCTACTAATCATCTATAAATTCACTAAATACTACATTAGTTATAGATACCACTTCGTCCCAGAGTTATATTTATTTCCGTCTAAAAATATCAAAACTTTAACAATAAAGTAACATATGCCAGAAACAGAAACAAAATGCAACTTTTTTATGAGCTAAACATGCAAAACTGCACTATTAATATACCCCTTAAGCATGTCAATTTTATTACACATTACTGAAACGATAATGTAACTTTCAAAAAGGGGAGCTCAGTGCAGGATTTTTGAGAAACTGTTGATCTGTCAAAGAGTGTAAAAACAAGAGTAAGTCTGTTTTTTCTTGCTCTGTGAGTTCAAAGCCTGTCACAAATGGGCTTTTTTGTGGATGAGTACGTCCGTCACCAGCAAACGGCCCTGACGTTATCTCTCGCCCACCCGAAGCATACAAATCAATCACTTGGGACAATGTCGCCACACTGCCATCATGCATGTAAGGCGCGCTCAAGCTAATATTGCGCAATGTCGGGGCACGAAATGCGCCATTATCACGGGGGTCGAGAGTGAGTTCAGCTAAACCTAAATCTTTTTTAGGATAAGAGCCTTTTACCTGATATAAGCCAGTATTATGAAACGGGCGACGATCGAGTAGTTGCTTTTCATGACTGGTTGATTGGGTAAAATTAAAGCCACCATGGCAATGGTGGCACTCTAAGCGCTCAGAAAAAAACAAATTCATGCCTCTTAATTGGCTCTCGTTCAATGCTTCATCATCAAGCTGATACGCATAACGATCAAAGGCACTATTAAAAGATATGAGACTGCGCACAAAGCTGGCTATCGCTTGATTAATTTTATTAAAACTAATCTCATTATCGCCAAATGCGGCGCGAAAACGCACTTGATACTCAGGTGTATTAAAGCGCGCTAACACTTGTTCTTCATGACCGGTAATGCCCATCTCTACGGGCTCTTCACCAAACATAGGTAACAACATTTGTCGCTCAATCGAATCAAGACTCGGGTGCGCCCACGTGAGT
This sequence comes from Pseudoalteromonas ulvae UL12, assembly GCF_014925405.1. Lineage (NCBI taxonomy): Bacteria > Pseudomonadati > Pseudomonadota > Gammaproteobacteria > Alteromonadales > Pseudoalteromonadaceae > Pseudoalteromonas > Pseudoalteromonas ulvae. The sequence continues at coordinate 48,711 of NZ_AQHJ01000029.1, read as the reverse complement.
GTTTTGTTATAGGCAATATTGACCAAAGCCTGCGCGTTGCGGCGATGCAATTGCCCTGTTGATCCGATTGATACTGGTAGAGCTTCAGCAAATGCATGCTGTTGCTGATGGCATGATGCACAGCTTTGTGTCTGATTAGCTGACAGCTGCGGGTCATAAAATAAAAACCGCCCTAAGGCGACTTTTTCATCACTCATTGGGTTATCTGCAGGTACTTGAGGTTTAGGAAACCCCTTGGGGATTGGCCATTGATATTCTTTAACTTGCGCTGGTTGATCGCACCCAACCAGAGTCAACAATAGCAGTAATCCAAACAAATATTTCATTGATAAAACACCTTCTGGTGCTGCAATTGCTCAAATAAACGCTGACAACTGGACGTATTCACATCACTCATACACCTGTTTTCTTGCATCAACTGCGTGCCGGTTAATAACACCCCTAAATCAATCAAAATTGGCTTATCTTGATTAAAATCTTCAATCGTTATCCGAAATAGATTGTCGTGCTGGCAAGGTGTGATGGGTGCGCGCAAACTCGATACAGCATCACAACCTGTCGAGCCTAAATGAAAAGAGAATGTGTCAACTTTTACGGCATTCACTAAATCTAAACGGAAAAATTTATGCCCCATTTGCCAACTCCAAAACATATCGGCTTGATCCAATGGCGCTTCAGCAGTCAGGGGGTTGGCATGATTTAACGCAAATGGCACACCTAAGTCAAAACTCAGTACATCACCAGCGCTTAACGCCTCACCTTGTGCCGTTAAGCGCCAATAATCGGCCACGCGGCACTGCCCGCCCACTAAGCCCAACCGAGCATTACTATTAACTGAAGGGAGCAATGTCAAAGAATGTGAGTCACCTGCTCGCTCTCGTGCAATATTGGCAATAAAAAATTGGAGTGTGTTTATTTGCCAGCCTGTATGCTGCTCAAGTGGCAAAAAATCATCACATGCCAGTGGCACCCCTTGGTAAACAGGTATAAATTCTAAATCAATGTCTTGAGGCTCTTTGCAAGCAACTAACTGCAGACAACATAAAATAACCAACAAAGCTTTACAAAATTGCACTTGTACCTCAACGAATAAACAGATAGCTTGTTAATAAAATGGCAACAAATACAATTATAAACACAGGAACCCGCGATGAACCAGCACTCTTTTTTAATCCCAATAGGGCTTGGCTTACTGTGCAGCAGCCAACTAGTTTTTGCTCATGCCGAGCATGATAAAGCCAGATATGTGGCACAAAGTGGTAAAGATGCTGGCCAATGTGACAACCCAGTTCGACCTTGTAAAAGCATCCATTATGCAGTTAGCCAAGCCAACAAAGGCGACAAAGTCTTGGTTGCCAGCGGTGAGTATCCTCTCAGTAACGAATCAGATCTGTTTTATTTGCAAAGCCAATTGGTGCCAGTAAAAGGCGGATTTAATAAATTTGACCATTTCCAAGTGCAAAGCCCTGATGTGAACCCAACCCTTTTAACCGGTGTCCCTGAAGCGCTTAGAGAGAGCCTGACACAAGCTGGCTTTAAAGTGATGGCCGACCGTAAAGGCGAAGCCATGTCCGAAGCATTAACGCAACGACTCGCCAATTTCGAAATGCTTAGCCAAGCACAGCAAAACTTAACCTGTAACAATGGTAAAGCAGGTAATTTTGCCTGTCATAACGTTGACTTAGTTTCTCACACTCCGATGCCATCGGGAGTGTCTGGCTCTGACGTATGGGGGCACGTTGATTTAAATACCGGCACTGAATACGCCATAATGGGCTACAACACCGGCACAAAAGTGTTTAGCTTAGCCGATCCGCTTAACCCAGTTGAAATCGGCCATATTAATGGCAGCAATACAAGCTGGCGAGACATTAAAGTCTATCAATATTACGACGCCAACTTTGCCAGCTATCGCGCTTATGCCTATGTCACCTCAGAAGGCAGCGACGGCATACAAATTATTGATTTAAATAACTTACCGCAATCGGTCAGCCTAGCGAAACGCAATAGCACGGTCAGCTCCTCTCATAACATTTACATCAGTAATATCGACTACACCCTCAATAGTAAATTAACCCATGCGCAGCCTGCGATTCAAATTGTTGGCGCCAATTCATTTGGCGGCGCGTTTACCAGTTATTTATTGAATGATCCGGTTAATATCGAGCGGGTTTATACTCCCGCCGTGTCACTTCGTAGTAATTACACTCACGATGCCACCTCTTTACTCATCGATGATGAACGCAATCAACGAGATTGCGTTAATGGCAATGCGCTTGGTTGTACTTTACTAGTCGACTTTAATGAAAATGAAGTTCGCTTTTGGGATGTCACCAACCCACAAGATACACAAGAGCTCAGTAAAATTGGCTATAATGATGTCGATAAAGCTTACCAATATGTGCATTCTGGCTGGTTTAGTGACGATAAACAGTATGTCTTTGTACATGACGAATGGGATGAAAACTATGGCGGGCTAAACACCACAGTCCGAATCTTGAATATTGAAGATCTCAACACACCAACTCTTGCGGGCAAGTGGCAAGGGCCTACGCAAGCTATCGATCATAATGGCTTTGTTCGTGGCAATCGCTATTACATGTCAAACTACGAGCGCGGTTTAACTATTTTAGACATCACAGATGCAACCAACCCAAAAGAAGTCGGCTTTTTTGATTCCTTCCCAAGTTCTAACAACAATTCCTACCATGGCGCATGGGGGGTTTACCCATATTTACCTTCAGGCCTGATTTTAATCAGTGACATTAATAGTGGTTTGTATGTGTTGCGAGAGCATACACGTGATGTCACACAAGGCAGTCTCTCGTTTGAACAAGCCGCTATCGACACAGAACGCGACACAACCGCGACAATTTCAGTCACGCGCAGTGGCGATGGCACAGCGACTCAAGTTGGCTATGAAACCATACCAGGTAGTGCAGAGCATGGCATTGACTACCAAAGCGTAACTGGGACGCTCGTTTGGAACACGTCAGATATGAACGCTAAAACGATTCAAATTCCCATTTTACCTGCCACGCCTGAAGCACTCAAACAGTCCTTTTTTGTTCGCTTATTCGATCCAAAAAATGGCGCAACACTTGGACAACACCATTACTTGAGAGTCAATCTTTCTGGCAAGCTCAATAGCGGTAAAGTCAGCTTTGCAAACATCAAAACCACCATCGCAGAAAACCAAGCACAATATCAAATCACCGTGCTTAGAAACGGCGGCAGTGAAGGTGAATTGAACATTGAGTATCAGGTTAACCCGCTCACTGCATCATCCAATGATATTAATGCCGAGCAAGGAACACTAACTTGGGCTGATGGCGATACCAGCAATAAAACCATTACAGTGCAATTAATCAATGATGATGAATCAGAGCCTAATGAAGCCGTTGAGATTGTCTTAAGTCACCCGAATGATTCTAGCCTGATTGAACAAGCACGCTTTGAGTTTACAATTCTCGACGATGAAAACAATCAAGCTCCTGTTGTCGATGCCGGCCAAAATTTTGAAGAATCAACAAATGTGACTTTCAATCATCAAGGTGCACAAGTCAGTGATCCTGAAGGGGATCAGCTCACTTATAATTGGCTCAAAGTTTCGGGCCCTGCGGTCACTCTGACACAAACGAGTGAGCCAATTGTCAGCATTCAAAGTAGCAACGAAGCAGGCGACTTAGTGTTAGAATTGACCGCAACCGATGAACGAGGAGCAAGCACAAGTGATACGTTAACCATCAAAATAGTCGGTTCAACGGTCACACCGCCTCCAGTCGACCCTGTAGTACCTGTCGAACCACCCAAAAGCAGCTCGGGTGGCGCAGTGTCCTTTTTTGGCTTGTTCGCCTTACTAATTGCACTAAGAAGACGCTTCAGCTAACACTGACTGAATGAATACATCAGCTACAAAAAAGCCCTCAAACGTTAACGCTGAGGGCTTTTTAAATGCAGCTAAACAGTATTATTTATTGTTTAAATAGGTAATTAACTTATTCATATCTTCTGCAGAGGCAATGCCTGTTTTACCGCCAAAGTTAATTTTATACTGGCCATTAACAATAAACGTTGGCACTGATGCAAGTGCGCCTTTTTCTTTAAAGAAGTCCTGATCGCGCTTCATTTTTGCCGCTTTAGTTCTGACCGAAAAACCTTGGTACAGCTTATCAAATTTATCAGCATCCACACCTTGTGCAACAAAGATATCTTTCACATCAGCAACATCATTAAACTTATTACGCTTACCGTGGTAATGATTAAAAATCGCCGCAATAATTTTATCTTTTTGTGGTAAGACTTCAGCGGTAGCAAGTGCTTGGGTCAACATTTGCTGATTTTCAGCTGTATTTCCACCCATAAAATCAACATGACTTTTCTTAAACGCGATATCTTTAGGTAATAACGTTTTTAAGTCATACACCACTTGTTCAAAGTTATTACAGGCTGGACAGTAAAAAGAGAAAAACTCTTTTACTTCTGGTTTTTTACTCGCACGGTCAGAAATCACCTCATAGTGCACACCTTCTTCGTAATCGGCCGCCATTAATGCAAACGGTGACATTAGTGCTGCTAAAATCAATCCTGTGACAAACTTCATGCTTTGTATTCTCCACTCATTATGATTATTAAAATTATTTTTCTAGTAAAAAGCTAACTAGTTGATTGAACTCTTCTTGAGAGCTCACTTCATGGTAATTCACTTTGTATTTACCATTTACGATAAAGGTAGGCACGCCAGATAACGCACCTAAATCACTGTATTTTGTTTGTGCTGCCGCCATTTCATTGATTTGCGCTTCAATTGGCATAGTAAACGCCAAATCATCAAACTCTTTGCCTTCAAAGCCATTGAGCACAAACAGGTCACGCACATCTTTGATTGAATCAAACTGAGCGCGATCACGGTGAATATAGTTAAAAATAGCGGCACTCATTTTATCAGCAACCCCTTTTTCTTTAGCAACTAAATAACCACGAGATAAAATCGTTTGCTGCTCTTTATTCAATCCACGCAAAAAGTCGACGTGGCTTTTCTGTAGCTCAACTCCTGCAGGTAATTGTTGCGCTAATGCAATCGCTACCGGCTCCATTTTGTAACAGTGCGGACAGTAATAAGAGAAAAACTCGGTAACTTGTGGCTTGGCACTTTTGGCGGTATTGATTTCGACATAATGTTTGCCAGCCTCAAACTGACCAGCCCAAACAGCTAAAGGCATCAGGCACATTAATAAAGTCAGTGAAATTTTTTTAATCATAATCGTCTCTTCTTAAGGCATTAAACTAAGCGCAGGCTCTTGTAATGCTGATAATTGCTCTTTTAGAGCTAAGATTTGTTGTTCCCAGTATTTGTCTGATGCAAACCACGGAAAGTTCCGTGGAAAAGCAGGATCTTGCCAACGTTTAGCAACCCACCCCATGTAATGCACCATACGAAGCGCTCTAAGAGGCTCAATCAACTTAAATTGCTTCGCATCCAAAGGACAAAACTCCTCATACGCTGCAACTAACGTATCAAGCTGCATCAGCTGGTTTTGGCGATCGCCACTGAGCATCATCCATAAATCTTGGATAGCTGGCCCCATGCGACTATCGTCCAAGTCAACAAACCTTAGCTGATCATTGGTCCACATAATATTGCCTGCATGACAGTCACCATGCAAGCGAATGAGATCAGCCGCATGGTATTGTTGCGCAACATGCTCAATCACTAAATCTAAAATGGTATAAAACGAAGTGGTGAGTGTCATGGGGATCAAATCACTTGCCACCAAATGCGCGCGTGCTTGATGCAAATATTCTTGAGTCGTAATAGTTGGGCGATGGCTAAATGGCTTAGCTTTCGCTGTTTGATGCATCCGACCAATAAGTCGTCCAAGCACATCAAGCTGGTCGAGGTTATCGACCTCAAAAATTCGCCCGCCCACACTTGGAAATAACGTAAACAAATAACCTTGGTGACTAAATAAACTCTCGTTATCTCGCAAAATCGGCGCGACAACTGGCACTTCAGCGTCCGCAAGCTCAAAAGCAAATGCATGCTCTTCTTTGATCTGCTGCGCGCTCCAGCGTTCAGGACGGTAAAACTTTGCGACATAACGAAGACCATCTTCTGCCTTAAATTGATAGACTCTGTTTTCGTAGCTATTAAGCGCCAGCAATCCTGATTCGGCATAAATACCCACAGACTCGACCGCATCTAAAATAAGGTCAGGGGTTAAATCATTAAAATTAAATTGACTCATAGTTCACCGTAAAAAAAACGAGGCATGTGCCTCGTTTGAGAGTTTATCATTATTCGTGGGTTTAACGCCCTTTAAAGAAGTTACTCGGTTGCGCAATGCGACTGTCCGGGGTGTCTTTATTGAATAAAACAAAGTTGAATTCTGTCACTGGCTTCTTCAAATCATATGGGTCTATCGCGATAGAAAGCGGTAAACTGTATGACTCACCAGCTTTAATATGCACTTCTTGTTTGCCCAAATAATTAAAATGCGCTAATCCTTCGATTTCAATATTGTAATATTGGTCTTGTTGCGACTTATTTAATATTTTGAGGGTATAGGTATTTTCAACTAAACCTTCATTTGTCATTCTAAATAGCTGATTTCGATCGCGAATAATATCCAAATCCATTGGCTTGCGACTAATGATGTCAGCAGCCAACACGCCAATCATAATGATCAATACTGCGCTATAACCTATCAATTTTGGTCGCACTGCTTTGGTATTTTTTCCGCTGCTTAGATTGCGCTCAGTCGTATATGCAATTAGCCCTTTGGCATAATTCATTTTATCCATAACGCCATCACATGCATCGATACAAGCACCACAGTTGATACATTCATACTGTAAGCCATTACGGATATCGATTCCGGTTGGACAGACTTGCACACATAAGTTGCAGTCAATACAGTCACCCAGACCAAGTGTTTTTGGATCTTGTTTACGTCCTCGTGGCCCTCTACTTTCGCCACGAGCCGCATCATAAGTTACAGTAAAGGTGTCTTTATCAAACATGGCAGATTGAAAGCGTGAGTATGGGCAAATGTGCAAACACATGATTTCACGCATCCAGCCTGCATTCCCATAGGTACACACAGTGAAAAACAACACACAACCAACCGCATAGGCACTCGCCTGCCAAGTAAAAAAGTCCACCATTAATTGTGCTATTGGAGTGAAATACCCAGCAAAGGTTAATGAGGTAAATAAAGAGAAAGCCACCCAACTACTGTGTTTTGCCGTTTTGCGCCAAAATTTATCAAAATCCATCGGCCGTTGATCGAGCTTTTTACGCTGATTTGCACTGCCCTCAAACTTTTCTTCAAACCAAATAAAAATAAAAGTCCACACTGTTTGCGGGCACATATAACCACACCAAACCCGACCATAAAATGCGGTCACCAGAAATAAAGCAAATGCAGCAATAATACAAATCCAAGCCAATATGGTTAGATCTTGTGGCCAAAGCGTCATACCAAAAATATTGAATTTTTGTGCAAAAATATCAAACAAAATCGCTTGCTGACCATTAAAGGTTATCCAAGGCAGTAACATAAAAGACAGCATAGCGATAAAGCCTAACCGCTGGCGCAACATTTGATGTAAGCCATTCACCGCCCTAACATAAATTCTGTTTCTAGGATTAAATCGATCGGACTTATCTGGGTTCGGCGGCTGAATTTTTACATCAACCGGAATATTCTTAATGTCTATTTTCTTGTCCATCGACGTTCCTCGACCCTTTGGATAAACTAATTTGAGTATAAACAACTGCGCAATAAATGTGTCGCTTGAGCGCGAAGTTATCTTTACAATGCCCCTTGTTACGAAACTAATACCGAAAACGCCCGTAACTGAATTGCATTTTATTACAATCGTTGTATAAATGTTGAAATTAGATCAAGAAACAGAGTGATTTATGAAGAATTTTTTTATATTTGTAGTCATCATCTTAGCGTTACTAAGTATTGACCACCCGACAATTAAAGAACCTCGCGACAAACTCTTTGAACAAATTACAGGCAAGCTCAGCGATTCAACAAAACTGCAAAAAGAAAGCTTAGCAAAAGACGTGAGAATCGAGATCATAGACACCATTCGCTTACGAGAAAAAGAGCGGATTCATATTGAAGAAACCACCACGTCGGATGACAAAGTCATTGCTTGGCACAAACGTTATTGTGATCAGCGCGATCTGAACCCGTTTTTCTATGGGGATAAATTACGCCAAGTCTGCCAAATTATGGCCACTCGCATAAAGCGCAAATAATATGGACTTCTCAGCACTGAATAAATCATCCGCCAAATCATTTAATGATCAAAAAGCGACGATTAAAAAACTGATGCAAGGTCGCTCGGTGCCCTGCCCGATATGCAAACAGAATATCCGCTTATTCTTACCACAACAAAGTGCCAACCCGGGCGCCCGCTGTGATAAAGGCTGTACGGATATCGCGTTAGATTTCGCATAAAAAAAGGAAGCCACGCTTCCTTTTTTTATTTAACCTTGTTTATTCCCAACCTTCTTGATCAAATAAGCCACTTTGCAAAGCAGCCATTTCGACCAACTCGGCAAAACCAAGCGCAAAATCAGGCATTAAAGAAATCATATTGGTCAAATAGACGTCATCTGGCATCGAGAGCTGTTTTGCATTCGAAGCTATCTGTTCTGGCTGCGCGAGCACAGATAAACAATTAAATGCCAATGTAAAACTTTCATTTAATTGCTGATCAAGTTGACCGCTTTTCAAAATATCACTGACATAGTCAATCGCACCGAGTGCAAAACCTAAACACCAAAGCTGACCATCTCCTTGGGTTTGATCTTCAATACATTGCCCAGCCAACGTTTTAAGATAACTCGGTAATACAAATCCCGTTTCAAAGACTTGCTCACTCATCTCATTATGAAGCGCCATTAATGCAAATAATTGATCTTCCGATAGTGCACTAATATCTTCACCGATCACTTGCTTGACCCATACATCCATTTCAAGTGGAGCTGGGGCACAAATTAAGGCGAACAAATACCCTTCGAGCTGAGCAAATGGCATCGCTTTGCCAGCAAGCTCAGGGGAAGTGAGCCACGCAGCTAGCGCCTGCTTTTCATCGGATGTTAAATGAAGTTGTTGCACCGTATCAAAACCTTTTTAATTAAAAACGAAGCGTGTAACGCCCTTGGGCATCAGCACGGCCTAAAAATTTCACTGCGTTATGAACATCTCGCGGCAATGACTCAGCAGGTTTAACAAACCCTGAAGCGGCCAATTGATTTGGACCCGATAACACCGCATTAAGCTCAAGCCCTAATTCATTATCAGGCTCAATCTTTAATGCCACCCCTCCTTCTTGGCAGGAAGCTTCCCCTAAAATCGTATCAAGACTAAACCAGCCTGAAGTACCTTGCACTGAGACATCTTGAGTCATCAAGTCCCCTTGCAGTAATTCACAGTATGGAGCCCCTAACTGATAAAGCGGGATATCAGCCAACAAGCGGCCTTTGATATTAATAGGTAGTGGTAATTGCAGTTGGCTAATCACAGTTTGTAAAGGAGCGCGTAACAATGTATTTGATAATGTCAGCTGCGCGTTAAACAAACCATAATTGATCTCACTTTTTCCTGATAACAATTGAGCCTGCTTCGCATCACCAAAGGTGACGGCCAATTTCGCTTGCCCAAGGAGTAATGTTCCTCCAGACAACTGCCAATCTACACCTTGGATATACGTGCCCTGATAGAGAAGTTCGCTAACTCGGCCTTGCCATAATGTGCCCGATACATCGCCGATTTGTAACTGCTTTGGCAAATATGGCTGCGCAGCACTTACCGCAATATGTGCTGGCATTAAACACACAATAAAAAATAACCAAGAGACCATAAACAGGATGACTAAAAAGATCGTTTTTTTCATATTACTTCTCAATTACCAAACGGTTTACCTTCACAAATCCAGGACTATCATGCTTGCTCAGTTCAACATTGGTGATCATCACTCCGTGTTGAGCGGTTAATTCTGCTAACCAATCGACCAATTTATTAAACTCGACAGTATCGATACTCACCCGCAAGCTATCATCTTTTGGCTGCATCCGGTTAATAGTGATGTTATAGCGATTTTTACTGGTATTAACTAGGCTACTCAACGACGCCGAACTAGACACAGCACGAGGGTTACTGGCTTTGATTTTCTGAATACTTGTTTGCAACCACACCGCTAATTGTTGCTGGCTGGCGAGCTCTTTTTCAGCTTTTGCTAATGCGGCATTCAAAGGGCGAATCACACCCATCACCAACACAAACAAAACAAATACTCCACCCGCAATGCTGAGTAGTTTTTGCTCTTTCGCATTTAAGGATTGCCAATATTTAACTACCTGATTCATGCTTGAACCCTCACTTTTAGCTCTCCTACAACCGTATCACCTTCGTTATTTAACCCACCTTGCTCAACAGTTAAACCCCGTTTTTCTAGCTCGGTTTTTACTTGGTTAAAACTTTGGAAGTCTTTACCGACCGCTCTAAAACGTAATTCTTGTCGCTTGGCATCATAACGTAATGACTCAGGATGGAATGCTTTGACCGATGAAAATACAGGCACTACCGACTCCATCAATGCTAAGAAATCACTTTCTGACTCACCATCAACTGCCGCGAGTTTGTTTCGGATTTGATTACGAATTAAATGAAAACGAACCTTACTGCCAGGAAAGGCCGACAAATACTGCGCAGTAATGTCTGCTTCACTTTGTATTAACTGCTGATTAATTTGATACAAGGCAGTTGCTTTAAAGCCCAAGGATAAAACCAATGCCACAGAAGCTGCAATCAGTGGTGCCCGCCAAGTGCGCCAAAACGGCGAGCCTTGTTTTTTAACCTTGTACTGACCTTGTAATAAATTAAATGTGCAGTGAGGTAATTGACGCGCGAAAATTGCTAAAGGGAGGTCAACATCATCAGGATTTGACTCTAAGTTCACCCCAGTAAAATCACACGGCGAATAATGACGAACCGTCTCCACTTTTTGCGCATGAAGATACATCTCCAACCAAGGGCGCTCTACTTGCGCAATATGCCAAGGCATCCCTCTAAACAACCATTTTCCATCAAGTTCGATAGCACTAACATGGTGTTCATCTTCTGGAAGCGGCAATAACATCGCATCAGGAAGGACTTTGCTCGGCGCTAATCCATGCGAGGTTAAACACTCCAGCCACTGCGTCATCCATTGTTCATCGACAATTGCCACATCAAGCTGGTGTTTATCGTCAATATTATGTGCTTGCCCAACAGCAATAAATACATCATCAATATCGCTGGCGATTTCATCTTCAATAATAAATGGCAGTGCCTGCTGAAGTTTCGCGCCCCATTTACTCGGTAACGTGACTCGCTTTAATTGCGCTTGTGATGCGGGTAACAACAAGACACACTCTCGACCTTGTGCTTTATCAGTTAATGCATCTAATTCATCTGCGCCATCTAGTGTGCCACTGGCGATAATTTCGTGTTCTGCTTGCGACCAAATTAGCCAATTAATGGCTGCCGATTGGCTACCATTTACTCTTATTATTAATGCTTCTGTCACTGTACGGCTCCAAATTTTCGCGCCAGTATGGTTACGTTATCTTTATCATCGACATAAAACTGAGTCGTCAATTGAAAACGACTTTCAGCATAAGTGGCAGTTGCTGCCAGCTGAAAATAGTTACTATTTATAACAATTCTTGGGTCGGGATTAGCCAAATTTTTCGGGTTACTCGCTTTAGCTTCATTATAAAAATCAGCAAATGAGTCCCAGCCGCCATCGGGTCTTGCCGATAAAATTGAACTGGCTGCACTAGCATCAACATCAATCAGCGCCGCCAAAATAACACTGCTCTCTTGGGGAATGGTATTGACATTAATTGCCATTAAATCACTCCCTGGGATCACACATAAAAAAGGAGTTAATTTTTTCATCACTAGCGGGTTAAACCCTTTGATAACCCGTAACTCTGATATCGATGCTAAAAAATGATTCGCAGTTAAATATGGCGTACTGCGCGATAAATATTCATCTTCTTCTGCACCATCTCGATAGGTATTACTATTGGCGTCAACCCAGTCCAGTACGCTATCGGCTAACGCTTGCGGGGTCTCGTCAATCGGCAAGTCATCCATACTATCTATTAACGCAAACAAGGCTTTATGCCCATCGTTTGTTGAATTAGACGGCGCACCAGGGGCTGTTGCCGCGCGTAGCGCATTTAAATTTAAACAACCTTGTAAGTCCGTAATTTTACCACTAATTGTTCCTCCCCCTTGAACTGGAAGAGTCGTTTCATCTGCAGCCCAAACTTGATCTAAACTGGTTTTATTCTTATTTTTCGCTTTAGATTCTTTAATTACTTTTTTGGCTAAGGACTCTGCAGCGTAACCGAACCATTTCGCTTGCTGATAATCTTGCAGGTTACTACTTTTTTGCACCTGCACCATTAGTCGGCTACTCATCTCAACAGCTAACGTCGCAGCCAGAGCCACGACAAACAAAACAATGACTAACGCAGCCCCTTGTTGCGAGTGAGTATTTGCAGTTATGTGCCTAGATTTAACATATCCCATGGTTATTTCTCACCACTGCCAGGCACTAAAAATAAACGCTTAATTGGCTGCATATCTTTTATTGTGATTTCTATCGCCACAGCCAAGGGCAATTCTTTGTTTTGCCACTTTTCAAGCCACTTACCTTTGTTATCTCGATAAGTCACTTTAAATTCTTCGATATTGTTTAATAACACGTGTTTGCGAGGCTCGCTGTTATCAAGGCTATCAACGTACACTTTATAAATACGCTCTAAGTTATCATCAAATACACGGTACCCAACCGCTTGGAGTTCACTGCGGGGTAATAAATATGCCGGATTGCGCCACCCTTCGCGAACAAAGCCCACTCCATCAAATTGGCTGTCGAGGAGATTTCGACCCGCGATTAAATATTGTTCGGCTGAATCACCGGCCTCATTACGACCGATACGACGCGAAATTTGGCTAAAATCTTGTTCCATAAGTCGAAATGTTGTTTGCAACCCTTCAAGCTCAGCAATGGTCTGTTCCGATAGCTCATTTGTTCGTAGCGATGTTTGGAATATTTGATGTGTGGCCACGACAATGAACCCCAAAATGCCCAGTGCAACCATCACTTCTAGCAAAGTAAACCCGCGCTGCTTCATTTGCCTCCCGTGAAGACAAAAGTCGATAAATCGTAAACGGATTCGGTTAGTGCTTCGTCGCGGTAGATAAATACTCGCACCTCAACAAAGCTATTCACTTCACTTTTGGTGACTTCTTGTTGCCAGTACCACGTTTGCCCAGCCATTTCTTCTTTGCCTTTGGCTTTATTGCGAGCCGGCCATTCATTGCCTTGCGCCATAATTTCGACTAACTGGTTTTCTGCGACCCACGAGGCGTAAGCTTGTTCTTCAAGGGTTGATAAATGATTGATGTGCTCACCCGATACTTGCATCGCCGCAATACCCGCCATAGCGCATATGCTTAGGGCAACCAGCACTTCAAGTAAGGTAAATCCTCGACTGCGAGAGGGAAGTAAAACAGGTGGGAAACGCATTATTCAGGCTCGCGTCGCAGAGAAACTGGGGCCATAAATTCACCTTCAATTAAAAAAATAGGCTCACGCTTCTCTTTGATTGAAAACACTAGAGAGAAAGGACTGATTTCTCCAGAAGACAAAATGATCACTTGAGGAATTTTCATTTTTTCCAACTCCAAAAAACTCTCTTCATCTTCCGCATCAATAAGCTCTCGCCAGTCGACTTGCTCGAGTAAATTATCTTGAGCCCAAGGTAAATCATCTAAAGTGAGCTCAACCTCAAGGACTGGCTCGAACTCAAAAGCTTTAAACACTTCTTGCTCTGCTGCTTGCTCAAACGGCAGCCATTTTTCACCATCAAACGCTAAAAATTCAAATTTGTTTTTATCTAAGTGAAAACCCAACTCAACTTGATTAAGTACAGCAAAATCTGCAGCAAGATTAATCAAAGTGTGTACGCGTAACGATTGTTTTTCTAATAACTCTTCATCACCATCGCTGATGGTGTACACCACCAAGTTGGTCGCAAAAGCAATAATCACCAGTACGACTAAAATCTCGATTAAGCTAAATCCAACTTGGCGTTTTTTCATGAACGACTACTTATCTTTAGATAAAGAGCTTAACGTTGCTCTTCATCACTCCAGTTACCAATATCATCTTCAGTGCCAATCTTCCCATCTGGTCCCATCGATAAAATATCAAACTTGCCACGTTCACCCGGGCTAAGCAGCTGATAAGGGTTACCCCACGGATCTTCAGGCAGTGATTCAATAAAACCACCGTCAGGAAAACGCTTAGGTACTGGGTCGATATTACTCGCAGTCACTAACGCTTCGAGCCCTTGCTCTGTACTTGGATACGCTTTATTACGCAGCTTATACATGCTCATTGCATCTTCAAGTTGCTGGATATCTAAGCGAGCCTTATCTGCAGCTGCTTCTTCTTGCTGACCCATGATGTTCGGCGCGACGATAGCCATAATCATGCCAATGATGACTAATACCACCATCACTTCGAGTAATGAAAATCCACTTTGTTTTCGCATAAAAATACCTCTTTTACTGTTTTTAATTGCGTTTGGTTTTATAAACCAATCGCTTTATTCATTGCCATAATCGGTTGCAATATCGCCATCACGATAAACAACACAATCACCGCCATACCTGCAATCATGGCGGGCTCTAATAACTTAAGTGACACACTTACTAATGTTTCAAATTCTCGGTCTTGATTATCGGCCGCTCGCTCTAACATCTGCTCCAGTTCACCCGACTTTTCGCCACTTGAAATCATGTGCAGCATCATAGGAGGGAATAACTTAGTTTCTGTTAACGATGCCCGTAGACTCGCACCTTCACTGACTCGAGTCGACGCACCAGCCACCGCTTCACGAATCCGTGAGTTCGACAGTACTTGACCCGAAATGCGCATACCTTCCAATAACGGTACCGCCGATGAAGACAAAATACTCAATGTTCGCGCAAATCGCGCAGTATTCACGCCGCGCGCAACTTTGCCAATTCCCGGTAATGTCAGCAATTGACTGTCATACCAATAACGAACCTTAGGCTTTTTCAACGCTTGTTTAATGCCCACAACCATTGCCACTATGAAAATCAATGAAATCATCCAGTAATTTTGCACAAAATGACTCGCCGCCATGACCCATTCGGTCGTCCAAGGAAGCGCTTGTTTAGATTTTTCGAACGTTTTTAAAATCTTAGGCACCACAGTACCCAGCAAAATCGCCACAATACCAATTGCAAATACCACCAGCACGGTTGGATACACCATCGCTTGGGTGATTTGACTGCGCATATGCTGGCGCTGTTCCGTGTAATCAGCAAGGCGATTTAAGACTTGATCTAAGTGACCTGACTTTTCGCCAGCGGCCACCATGGAGCGAAACAAATTATCAAAAATATGCGGAAACTCAGCCAAACCATCAGCCAAGCTGTAACCTTCGACAACTTTTGAGCGTACCGCCATTAACATGCGTTTTAGGCGTGGTTTTTCGCTTTGCTCAGCCACCGCTAAAACAGCCGCTTCAACGGGTAATGCCGATTGGATCAACGTTGCCAATTGACGAGTAATTAACGCCAAGTCTGAGGTCGAAATACTGGTTTTAAAGAAACCTTGCCGTGCTTGTGCTTTTTCTTGATCCGCCGCTTGATTGATTTCGAGTGGCGTCATACCTTGCTCACGGATCATCTGGCGAATTTGCTTGGCTGTATCCGCTTCAAGAATGCCTTTTTTGGTTTTGCCTTTTTTATCCAGTGCCTTGTATTCAAATGCCGCCATTAGACTTCCTCTCTGGTAACCCTGAGTACTTCTTCTAATGTGGTATCACCGGCTAATACTCGTGCGCAGCCATCTTGGCGAATACTTGGAGTGTGCTTGCGAATGTACTTTTCAACGGCTTGTTCACCTTTACCGTTGTGGATGAGTTCACGAATGGCTTCATCAACAATCAAGAGTTCGTGGATACCTGTTCGACCCCGATACCCATTGTGATTACATTTTTCGCATCCTACTGCGCGGAAAATTTTGGTTTGCTGACCAAAAGGAACGCCTAACAATTTGCATTCTTTTTCGTCGGCCAAATGGGGTTCTTTACAATCTTTGCACAGCGTACGCACTAACCGCTGCGATAACACACCAAGTAAAGATGAAGACAGCAAGAAAGGCTCAACCCCCATATCTTCCATCCGCGAAATCGCACCGGAGGCGGTATTGGTATGTAAGGTAGACATCACTAAGTGACCCGTTAACGACGCTTGCACAGCGATTTGTGCGGTTTCTAAGTCACGTATTTCACCGACCATTACCACATCAGGATCTTGACGTAAAATCGCCCGTAAACCACGAGCAAAGGTCATATCCACTTTAGAGTTAACTTGTGTCTGACCGATACCTGGGATCTCATATTCAATCGGATCTTCAACGGTGAGAATATTGCGATCGCGTGAATTAATCTCGGTTAAACCGGCGTACAAGGTGGTGCTTTTACCAGAACCTGTTGGGCCAGTCACCAATATAATGCCATGAGGTTTACGGATAAGATCAGCGTATCGCTCACGGTTTTGCTTCAGCATGCCGAGATCTTCAAGATTAAGACGAGCATTATTCTTATCTAATAAACGCAACACCACACGCTCACCGAAGCTCGAAGGCATGGTCGAAACCCGCACATCAACCGCTCGACCTGCAATCCGTAAGCTAATACGGCCATCTTGTGGGATACGTTTTTCAGCAATATCGAGCTTCGCCATGACTTTTATTCGCGAAACCAATAAAGACGCTAACTTACGATTGGGCTTGAGGACTTCTTTAAGTACGCCATCAACACGAAAGCGGATCACTAAGTCTTGCTCGAAGGTTTCGATATGAATATCAGACGCACCTTCTTTAATCGCTTCGCCGAGCATCGCATTGATTAACTTAATGATTGGCGCATCATCTTCGCCCGCTAACAAATCTTCTGTTTGTGGCATTTCTTCAGCAAGGGAAAATAAATCCACTTCGTTGCCGATGTCTTCCATGATTTGCTGGGTTTCTGAGCTATCACGTTGATAGACAGATTCTAGCAGCAACTCAAACTTATCATCGGTTAAGGCTTCGATTTTAAATTCATTGCCTGCAACACGACGCACTTCTAATAACGTGTCGCTGCGAATATCACCATGGCAATATAAAACATAACCCGACGCTTCTTGTGCGAGTAATACACCAAAGCGCTTTGCAAAAGAAAATGGCAAGCGCTTAATTAAGCCCACTTGCTCAGTCATCTTTTTTCTCTTGTAGTTTTTTGTTTTCTGAATGCAAATATTGCTCATAAGTTGGTGGCAAAATAAGCTCGTCGTTCCATTCAGGCAAGACTGGTGTCGTTGATGCTGGCATTAAATCGATACCATCATCTTTTTGTTTTTGTTGCTCAGTGCGAATGTAGTTGTATTTACTATTGCTAAGCTGATTCATGGTGGCACTATCGCGCACAATCGTTGGGCGAATGAAAATCAATAAGTTACGTTTTCTGCGGCTGGTATTAGTTGATTTAAACAAGTGACCTAAGATTGGAATATCACCTAATAATGGCACCTTAGAGACACTTTCTTGCACGTCTTCATCAATTAAGCCACCCAGAACCACCATTGCACCGTCATCAGCGAGCACTGTGGTGGTGACTTCACGTTTATTAATCGTAATATCAACTGCTGTCGCGCCACTGACACTCGAGACTTCTTGCTCAATCGTAAGCTGTACCGCACTGCCATCGTTGATTTGTGGTGTCACTTTAAGCTTGATACCGACTTCTTGACGTTCAACTGTTTGGAATGGATTTGAATTATTAGTACCAGTTTGAGAGCCAGTAATAATCGGCACTTCTTGACCAACAATCATTGAGGCTTCTTCGTTATCCATAGTGGTCACTGAAGGTGTTGCGAGAATATTCGAGTTTGTATCTGTTGATACCGCTTGAATAATCGCGCCCCAGTCGCCTTTGGCAAAACCTAGCGCTAAACCATTCACGCCGCCAAGCAGACTTGCTAATGCGGTCAAATCGCCTTCAACAGTTTTTTCGATAGGTGTAACATTACCAGTATCACCACCAATGACATTGTCGGTAATGGTTTTATCACGCGCAAGCTGGCCTGCGACCGCTAAACTGCCCACAGGTACTGTTGTACCATTGTTAAATTGCAGCATGCCACCTTTTTCATTAATCCACTGCATCCCTAGGTTGACGCCATCGCCTTCGTACACTTCAACAATGATTGCCTCAACCAAGACTTGCGCACGGCGCATATCCAATTTGGCGATCACTCCTTCTAACGAGCGCATAATGTCTGGCTGGGCTGTAATAACCAGTGAATTTGAATTAGGGTGCGCTTCAATACTGATATCGTTGCGATTGCGGCTAGAGGCTTTAGCTGCTGTTTTTTGCTCATCAGCAATGGTTTTACTGACCCCTTGCAACACTTTAACTAAGTCTTCTGCTTTGGCATAGTTGAGGTAGAAAACCTTGGTATTGCCTTGATTCTCAAGTTCATTATCAAGACGTTTAATTAGGGTAATCGCACGTTCACGAGCTTGGCTTTCACCACTCACTATCACACTATTGGTTCGCTCATCGGCCACTACTTTTGGAATCAAAAAGGCAGGGACATCGTTTTTACCTGTGGCAGGTTTATAAATATTATCAACTACAGAGACCACATCAGCGGCAGTTGCATATTGCAGTTTCACAATATCAACTTGTTGATCACCCGCTTGGTCAACTAAACGGATAATTTCAACCAAACGATTTACCGATGACGCATGACCCGTCAGCATCATTACATTTGAAGGGTTGTAGTTGGTGACATGGCCACCATCTTTTTGGTCGCTAAACTGGCGAATTAACGGGCCGAGTTCTTGAACGTTGACATTTTTAACTTGTACAACTCGAGTAATCAGCATATCCCCTTGTACTTCGGACTCATCGCCCAGTACAGGTACACTTGATTTCTTCGCATCAGAACTTTTCTTTACTTTAAGAATACCGTTATCCATTTCGACAGCGGCAATACCATGTACTTCAAGTACATTTAAGAAAAATTGATAATAAAGCTCTTCATCCATTAAAACATAGCTGCGGACATTGATTTTACCGCGCACATTTGGATCAATAATAATGGTTTTATTCAGATTCTTACCAACGATATTAATAAACTCATTAATATCCGTGCCTTTGAAATTAGCCGAATACTGAACCGCCATGGCTGAACAAGAAATACCCGCAGCAATAAACAGCGCAGTGTATTTTGCTAACCCCTTTTTGATTTTTTTTAGGTGTAGCAAGTGATTCATTACTTATAAACTCCGAATCTTATTGTTTTATTCAAGGCTAAATTGCACATCAATTTGCTCTCCATCTCGTTCGATAGTGATGCTAGCTGATGTGGCGCTTCGCAATTCGTTAATTGCGGTCATCGCTTGTTTCATATCAGTGAGCGCATACCCATTAATAGAAGTGGCCAAGTCATTTGCTTGTAATCCCATGCGATTAAATAGTTCTGGATCTTTGCCTGGACGCAGGCGATAGCCAACTAATTCACCGCCATTTCGCTCTGGTGAGACCTGGATATACTCAAAGAGCTTACCAGGTTCATCCATAATCTCGTCGCGCGTTTCGCGCAGCTCTTCTTGGACACCTTCATCCTCAGTCGGCTCAATGACGCGCATGTCATCATCTTCAACTGGGGTTAATCTTGAGCGAGGTGCGTCTTGATGACGAGTTGACGCAAGTGTTTTACTAAATTCGATGCCATCCAGCATTAAGGTTTCAAAGCCGCTGTTGACTTGCAAAATCACCCGATCAGCAAATACTTGCTTCACTTGCGCGCGAGTACCCTTCACCACATCACCCGACTGGTAGGTTTCTTGTGCGCCTTGGCTTTCGATGATCGCAAGCCCGGCTTGATCATCTAAATTAACCGCTACAACACCTGTTAAACTAATGCTCAAGCGAGTTTCAGGGGCATTATTAATCACTTTAGGTTGTTCGACCTTGACCACAGGTTTGGCTGATACCGAGCCAAATAAATTTTGATCTGTGACTGAGCGACTATTAAACGCTGAGGTAGATGAAGAAAGACTGGCTTGTGGTGGCGAAATCACAGGTCCTTTAGCCGGAGTGGGCACAACCAACCAAACAAATTTTGCAGCTAAAAAGGCCAAGTAAATCAGAATGATCACGACCACACTTTGGCTGATTTTTTGCTCTGGCAACTTCGCAACTAGTTTTTTTAATTGTTCTAATTTAACTTGCATGACCTGCTGTATTTTTATAATAAAAAGCCCATCAATAGTACCCTTTCAACTTTAATACAACAAGCGCACTCATGTGAATTATGGTGACACGGGCCATGTCACAGTTATTAAAGTGCCATCAAAGGCTTGTATTTCGGGGTACAGAGCAGAAAATGCGCCGATGAGTGTCACTTTTTTTATCGTGCAAACTATGCTACCTTTCGCGCAAATTTCACCCAGCTGATTGATAGATATTGTGGCTAAAATAACCAAACAGTCAGATAAAGATGACAACAGTGTACGCTTAGACAAGTGGCTTTGGGCTGCACGATTTTATAAAACCCGATCATTAGCGCGCGAAATGATTTTAGGTGGTAAAATTCATTATAATGGTCAACGATGCAAACCCAGCAAAGTAGTCGAAGTGGGTGCCATCATCAAAGTCACGATGGGGCCCGATGAAAAAACCATCACGGTATTAAAACTCTCTATGCATCGGCAAAAGGCCGACATTGCTCAGCAACTTTATCAAGAGTCTGAGCATAGTATTAAAAAACGTGAAGAAACCAGTTGGGCAAGAAAGAACAATAGCTTCTTTTCACCCAGCCCAGATCACAAACCCGACAAAAAGCAGCGTCGTACATTAATTAAATTTAAGCAAAGCTAGGTAACAGATAATCATGCAACACGATTTACTTCATCGATATATATTTGAAAAATTAGATGCTCGCGGAGAGCTTGTTCAAATCGAGCAAACGTTCACTGAAATGTTGGCTGGCCATAATTATCCCGCACCGGTTAAGCAATTACTGGGCGAGCTATTGGTGTCGACTTGTTTGCTGACTGCCACCTTAAAGTTTGAAGGAGACATTGCGGTTCAACTACAAGGTGATGGGCCGGTTAAATACGCTGTTATTAATGGCGACAACAACCAAAACATGCGTGGTATTGCCCGAGTCACTGGTGAAGTGACCAAGGGCGGAGTCAGCAACTTAATCGGTAATGGTTACATGGTCATTACCCTCACTCCGGTGCAAGGTGAGCGCTACCAAGGTGTCGTGCCACTGACTTCTGACTCGCTAGCCGAATGCCTTGAAGGGTACTTCAAACAATCAGAGCAGCTAAGTACACGCATGTGGATTGCCACAGACATTGAGCAAGATAGATTAAAAGCCTCAGGTTTATTGTTGCAAACGCTACCTGTGACCAACAATAAAGAAAAATCAGCCGATGACTTCACTCATCTCGAAGCGCTTAGTAATACTATTAAAGAAGATGAATTGCTCAATCTTGATGCAATGACCTTGCTTACACGTCTCTACCACGAAGATAACCCTGAAGTCTTTGAGCCGCAGCCGATTAAATTCCAATGTACGTGTAGCCGTACGAAAACCATGACCGCTCTAATCAATGTTGGATTAGAGCCTTTATTAGAAGATATCGAAAAAGACGGCAAAGTAACTATTTCATGTCATTACTGCTTAAAAGACTATGAATTCAATGAAAGTGAAATCCGCGGTTTGTTTTAGACAATAAGATGCCCTTTATTCACCTTTGAAAAAAATCGAGCTCAGCTCGATTTTTTTATATTTAACAATGACACCGGTATCATAATTTCAGGCAAAAAAAATGACACCGGTATCATGAAAAAAATCACATTAAATCTAGGGAAAATAGGCTTTTTAGCCACTTTTAACGGTCGTATATCCCTACTTGTTCTGTTACTATTTAGCTGACTTTTTAATCTCATGATTTATTGAGTTACCCGTTCAATCTCTCACATTTTAGGTATACACATGACTTCAAGCGCTACTCGTTTTGTTGATTTAACAGTTGCAGAATTAGTTGAACACGCCATCGCCCGAGGTGAAGGTACCCTAGCAGCAAATGGTGCATTTGTTGCAAATACAGGTCGTCGTACTGGCCGTTCTCCAAAAGATCGTTTCATTGTGCAAGAGCCAAGCACACAAAATGACATTCAATGGGGCAACGTTAATCGTCCTTTCGATGCTGAAAAGTTTGATGCGCTATGGGCACGTGTAGAAACACACGTACAAGAAAACAACCACTTTGTCTCTCACCTTGAAGTCGGTGCTGATCCTGAGCACTACTTACCCGTGGTTGTCACAACTGAAACAGCATGGCACCATGTTTTTGCAAACAACATGTTTATCAAGCCTGAAAAATACAATGTGTCTGATTTACCACAATGGCAAGTGATGAATGTTCCTTCATTCGTCTGTGACCCAGAGCGTGATGGCACCAACAGTGACGGCACAGTCATCATCAACTTTGCACAACGCAAAGTATTATTAGCGGGCATGCATTACGCAGGCGAAATGAAGAAGTCGATGTTCTCTGTACAAAACTTCCTTCTTCCAGCTAAAGGTGTATTACCTATGCACTGTAGTGCAAACGTTGGCGAAGCTGGCGACACTGCATTGTTCTTTGGTTTGTCTGGTACGGGTAAAACAACTTTATCTGCTGATCCTACTCGCTTCCTTATCGGTGATGACGAGCACGGCTGGGCACCTGGTAGCGTCTTTAATATCGAAGGTGGTTGTTACGCTAAATGTATCGACCTTTCTCAAAAGAACGAGCCAGTTATCTGGAACGCAATTAAGTTCGGCACTATCTTAGAAAACGTCGTATTAGATGAAAACCGTGTACCTGATTTCAATGATACTAGCCTGACTCAAAACACGCGTGCAGCTTATCCCCTTGAGCACGTAGAAAAACGTAAAGTTGAAAACCGCGCCGGCGAGCCAAAAGCTGTTGTGTTTTTAACTTGTGATGTAAGCGGTGTATTACCTCCAGTGTCTGTACTTTCTGAAGAAGCTGCGGCTTATCACTTCTTAAGTGGTTACACAGCAAAAGTAGGTTCAACTGAAATCGGTTCAACGTCTGACATCGAGTCAACATTCTCTACTTGTTTTGGCGCGCCATTCTTCCCACGTCCTGCAGGCGTTTACGCAGAATTATTAATGAAGCGTGTTCGTGAGTTCGGTGCAAAAGTTTACCTAGTAAATACTGGCTGGACTGGTGGTCCTTACGGTACTGGTAAGCGTTTTGATATCCCAACAACTCGTGCAGTGATTGAAGCAATCGTTTCAGGTAGCTTAAACGGTGTTGAAACACAACATATCGACATCTTAAACTTAGATGTGCCTGTTGCTGTTGAAGGCGTTGATAGCCAGCTTCTTAACCCAGTTAATACTTGGGCAGAACCGGCGAAATACGTTGAGTACGCACAAAAGCTTGCAACTGATTTCTCTGAAAACTTCGCACAATACGATGTATCAGATGCAATCAAACAAGCAGGCCCTAAAGCTGAGTAATCTCACTTTAGCCTAAATACCAAAAGCCCGTAAAATACGGGCTTTTTTGATCCAATTAAACTCTGTTCGACCTGATAAAAAACATCACTTAGTGCTTAAACAAAAAACTCACCTTTGCTTCTAACCCACCTTCTGGCAAGTTTCTAAGTGTAA
The DNA here is from genome assembly GCF_014925405.1 of Pseudoalteromonas ulvae UL12. Taxonomy (NCBI): domain Bacteria; kingdom Pseudomonadati; phylum Pseudomonadota; class Gammaproteobacteria; order Alteromonadales; family Pseudoalteromonadaceae; genus Pseudoalteromonas; species Pseudoalteromonas ulvae. Next base: position 24,829 of record NZ_AQHJ01000029.1, on the reverse strand, counting down.
CTTTTCCCTGATGCATATCGACAATCCGCTTAATGATTGCCAGGCCTAAACCACTGCCTTCACTACCTCGGGCTAAATCACCTTGTGTGAAAGGCTGAAAAACCCGCTCTAACTCATTCTCTGGGATCCCAGGCCCTTTATCTTGCACTGCGACAAACGCATATTTTTTGTTTTTTTCAATCCCTGTCACAACATGAATATCACCATCAGAATAACGCAACGCATTTTCAATCATATTGGTGATAACACGCTTAATGGCCACATGACTCAACGGCACATTCGCAATGCTGTCATTGAGGTCCGAAGTGATCGTTCGGTGATGCTGTTGCCCTGAGCTAATAACTTCTGCTACCAACGCATTGAGATCCTCTGATTGTAAGTCAGCCAGCTTATGATGGCGCAAATACTCAATAAACTGATCAATAATCGCATTCATATCTTCGATATCTGCAATGATCCCATCACGAAGATAATCTTCATTTTCAGCCATCATTTCTGTCGCCAAACGGATTCGGGTTAGCGGCGTTCGTAAGTCATGGGACACACCCGCCATTAATAAGCGTCGATCTTCTTCAAGTGCTGCAATCCCTCGGGACATTTGATTAAAGGCTTTTGTTACTTCAATGACTTCTGTTGAGCCTTGTTCTTTTACTTGTGAAGAAAAATCCCCCACAGCGACTTTCATTGCAGCTTGCTGGAGCTCTTTCAAAGGCCGATTAAGGTGGGTTGCAAATAACCACCCACCCAACACACTGAGCACACCAATACACGCCAAATAAAAAGACAAAAACTCAAGATTAGTTTCTTTAAATCCCATCAGTGGCACCCGCACCCAATAACCGGGCATTTGGGGTGGCTCAACCCAATAAACCAATGTATCTGATTGACTAATACGAACATGCGACTGTCCACCGAGTTGCTCGGTCATAATACGTGACAACATTGGGTATTCTGATGCAAACTCCAACCCTTGCTGCATCGCATCGTACTCACTGAGCACTTCTACACCTGTGGCCTCATAAAATTTTTGCGAAATATCCGCAGAAACTTCAACGCCATCTTCAACTCCAATGAACACCGTTTTAACTTGCTTTGCGAGCATCAAATTAACTTGCTCTATGGTTGGTTTGACCACATAAAACGTCACTGATATGTAAGACACAATCTGATTAATCAGCAGTAAAGCGCCGACTAAAAAAACAGTTTGCCCAAATGCACTACGTGGAAATATTCGCATAGAATCATCACTAAAAAATTAAGTGGTAGAACGCAAAAAGGTGAACCTTAGTTCACCTTTATCAATAAAATCAGAGTTATTTATCACCGTCAGGCACAAATACGTAACCTAAACCCCAAACGGTTTGAATATATCGAGGGCTTGCAGGGTCGACCTCAACCATTCGACGCAAACGCGATACTTGCACATCAATACTGCGCTCAAGTGCACTGTAATCGCGACCTCGGGCCAAATTCATCAACTTATCGCGACTCAATGGCTCTCTTGGGTGTGTTACTAAGGCTTTTAGAACCGCAAACTCACCACTGGTCAGCGAAATCACTTCATCCCCTTTGCCCATTTCTCGGGTCGCTAGATTTAAAGTAAACTCACCAAACGTAATCAAGTTTTCTTCTGCGGTTGGTGCTCCTGGCACATCTTTAGAACGACGTCTTAATATCGCTTTAATGCGTGCGAGTAATTCACGAGGGTTAAACGGCTTTGGAATATAATCATCTGCACCAAGCTCTAAGCCAATGATACGATCGACTTCATCACCTTTTGCAGTAAGCATCACAATAGGAATGTCATTCTCTTTTTGTCTCAAGCGACGACAAATAGATAAGCCATCTTCCCCTGGTAACATTAAATCTAAGACCAACAAATGAAAATTCTCACGCTCTAACAAACGATCCATCTGTTCAGAATTAGCGGCTGAGCGAACAATGTATCCCTGTTCAACCAAATAGCGCTCTAATAGACTGCGAAGACGCATGTCATCATCAACAACTAAAATTTTGGTAGTTTCATGTCCCATAGTCATAATTATTTATTCTTATTCAAGTTATGATTTTAATATAAAAGAAATAGCACAAATTAAGAAAGTGTTTTCGCGATAAGATTGTTACACAAAGTTTCAACCTACGCTTATTTAAGTACTGATTATTTATAACGAATTGCCACTATGTAATATTCAGATACGCCTGCAGCAGAACTAAATTCAAATTCATCATCGACTTTTTTACCTAAAATCGCTCGTGCAAACGGCGAATCGATACTTAATTTTCCTTGGCGCAAGTCGAATTCATCAGGCCCAACTAATTGATATTCAATCTCCTCTTCAGCATCTTTCTCAACGGTGACAAAAGCACCAAAATACGCTTTTCCTTCTTGCTGAGGTGACGGATATACAACCTGTAATTCTTCAAGTCGTTTATTTAGAAAACGAACGCGACGGTCGATTTCTCGCAAGCGTCGTTTACCATAAATGTATTCTGCATTTTCTGAACGATCGCCTAAAGCTGCTGCTTCAGACACTGATTTAGTGATCCGTGGCCGCTCTTCTTTCCACAAATAGCGCAGCTCTCTTTCAAGGCAATCATAGCCTTCTCGTGTGATATAATTGGACTTCTTCATAGTGAATAGAGACAATCAGGCCATTAGTTACAATCAATTGGTGCTAATAATTCATCTGATTGATTTAAGAAACAAGTGAAAACTGAAAAAAGGTTCATGAATGACCACAATCTCACAGCAGCTAGCACACGAATTAAACGCATCTCAACAACAAGTCGTTGCCGCCACCAAATTACTCGATGAAGGTGCAACGGTGCCATTCATCGCTCGATACCGTAAAGAAGTAACCGGCGGCTTAGATGACACACAACTGCGTTTATTAGAGCAACGCTTAGGTTATTTGAGAGAATTAAATGAACGCAGAGAGTTCATACTCAATACCATTAACGAACAAGGCAAGCTCAGCGATGCTTTAGCCAGTGATATTCAAAGCGCGCAAAGTAAAACAGAATTAGAAGACTTATATTTACCTTATAAACCAAAACGCCGCACTAAAGGTCAAATAGCCATTGAAGCAGGGTTAGCACCACTTGCTGAAACGCTCTACAGCAACAACGATCTTGACCCTAATGTGACCGCTCGAGATTTCATCAACACTCAAGCTGGTATTGCTGATGAAAAAGCAGCTCTTGATGGCGCTAAGTTCATTTTAATGGAACGCTTTGCTGAAGATGCCAAGTTACTTGCCAAACTACGCGCCCACTTAAAACAACATGCATTTATTGAAAGCAAATTGATCGCAGGTAAAGAAAAAGAAGCCTCTAAATATCAAGATTATTTTGCTCATAGCGAGTTGCTTAGTAAAGTGCCTTCTCACCGAGCATTGGCCATGTTACGTGCCCGTAACGAAGGTTTTATTAATTTAGAACTCAACCCTGATCCTCAGTCTGAGTCTCCGCACGAAGTATGCAGCAACATGATTGCTCAACACTTTAAGCTCGACACTCAAAATAACGCAAACAGTGCATGGTTACTGACCGTCGTGCAATGGACATGGAAAGTTAAACTAAAACTGCATTTAGAAAATGAGTTTTTAGCCAGCATGCGCGAAAAAGCAGAAACGGCTGCGATTGATGTATTTGCAAAAAACTTAAAAGACCTGCTGATGGCTGCACCTGCCGGTGCTAAAACCACCTTAGGACTCGATCCTGGCTTACGTACAGGTGTGAAAGTTGCAGTGGTTGATCAAACAGGTAAATTACTTGCTACCAACACTATTTTCCCTCATGCACCGCAAAATCACTGGGAAAAGTCATTACGAACACTGGCACAAATTTGCCGTCAGCATAAGGTTGAATTAGTCGCGATTGGCAACGGCACTGGCTCTCGAGAAACCGATAAACTCGTAGCTGAACTCATCAAAGCTGAGTCCGATTTAAAGCTCAATAAAATCGTCGTCAGCGAAGCCGGAGCGTCAGTATATTCAGCCTCTGAATTTGCAGCAAACGAGTTTCCTGATTTAGATGTATCGTTGCGTGGGGCGGTCTCCATTGCTCGTCGCTTACAAGATCCTCTTGCTGAACTCGTTAAAATTGAGCCTAAGTCGATTGGTGTGGGCCAATATCAGCACGATGTGTCACAGAGCCAGTTGGGTCAAAGCTTAGTTGCTGTTGTTGAAGACTGTGTAAACGCTGTAGGTGTCAACGTCAACATGGCCTCAGTGCCATTACTGACCCGTGTGTCAGGTTTAAATAAAACCTTAGCGCAAAACATTGTTCGCTTTCGTGATGAGCATGGTGAATTCAATAGCAGAACCGAACTCAAAAAAGTAGAGCGTTTAGGTCCTAAAGCCTTTGAACAAGCCGCTGGTTTCTTGCGTATCAATCAAGGTAAAGATCCGCTAGATGCATCTGCTGTGCATCCTGAAGCTTACTCAGTGGTCAAAAAGATGGCTCAATCAAGCCAAGTTGAAGTGGCTGCTTTAATTGGTAACAGTGAGGTATTAAAAGCGCTGAATCCAGGTGACTTCACCTCTGAAGAGTTTGGTGTGCCTACCATTACCGATATTATTGGTGAACTCGACAAACCAGGGCGCGATCCTCGCCCTGAATTCAAAACAGCCTCATTTAAAGAAGGCGTGGAAAAAGTATCCGATTTAAAACCAGGCATGATCTTAGAGGGTGTCGTATCAAACGTCGCTAACTTTGGTGCGTTTGTTGATGTCGGTGTTCATCAAGATGGTTTAGTGCACATATCGGCCATTACCAACAAGTTTATTTCCGATCCACGTGAAGTGGTCAAAGCCGGTGATATTGTCAAAGTCAAAGTGCTTGAAGTCGATGCATCTCGTAATCGCATTAGCTTTACGATGCGTTTAAATGATGACTTACCTGCGCCGCAGAGTAAGGGACAATCTGCGCCAGCGAAAAAGTCTGGGCATCATGCAGCCAGTAAACCTGCCAGAGCGAAAAAAGAGATGCCAAACCCAGCGTTTGGTAATGCCTTTGCCGATGCCTTTGCCAAAGCAAAAACTAAAAAATAAGCGCTAAAAGTTAGATGTTAAAAAGGCTCTTTTCAGAGCCTTTTTTATTCGCTTAAACCTTTACAATTAAGCTGGATAGCGGGCTTCTAAACCCTGATAGACTTGCTTTGCAAACTCAGGGTGTGAAGTATCAAGAGATTTCACCACTTCAACTAAATGCTCGTTATCTTCTTGGCCATTCCATACCTTGATGTAGCTACCATCTTTATAGCCATGGTCTTGACGAAAAAAGTTAAGCGTATTCTTACCCACATAACCTCGGTATAAGTCATCTAAACTCATGCCAATTTGTTGCATACAACCCGCAAAAGCGGCCGCATCAAAACGTTTTTCCATAACAGCAGCGCCCGCTAATAACTCTAATGTTTGCTTAAAATCATCGGCAACAACCGGTTGGGAAATATCAGCAAAGAGTTGCTCTGCTAAAGTGTGATAACTTGTTTGACCATCAATACGCATCGCAATGCCAAAATGAAAGATGTCCACTAACTCTAAGATGACTTGATCGGTATCGGGGGTTTGTTTTTTCCACCATTTCCAACCATAGTGATCAAGCATTTCGGCACATTCAACCCAAATTGCTCGATACCATTCAAAGCCCTGCTCGAACCACTGCGGATGAATTTTAGTGTTCATCGCATTTTGCATTTCAAGCATGGTCGCTAATTTTGAAATATCTGCAGACATCGCTATTCTCTATTTTGAAACTGAAAGGCTCATCATACTCGAAAGTCAGAGTACGTGAAATTTTTTTACATAAACTCCGTTCTTATTCACCACACTCACAAATAAGACCTATTATGAAATATATTTATTTAGCTATTTTGATGTTTATTAGCCCTCTGACCCTCAGTGCTGAAGCGTTTAATATTAAAGCCTCAGCAGAGCAAGTCAGTCCGCTGCTACCGGGTTTAACAGTACCAAATAGTCAGGTACTCAATCCGCAAGGCAAAGCGCTTTCTACTGATTCCCTTTTCGCTAAAAAGCCAACTGTGCTGGTTGTGTATCGCGGTGGTTGGTGTCCATTTTGCAGTCGCCAATTAATGGGGTTACAGCAAATAACCAGTAAACTTGAAGCGCTAGGGCTACAAGTCGTTGCTATTTCGCCAGAAAAACCCTCTGTTTTAAAAACCAGCAAGCTCGGTGCAGGCTATCAATTACTGTCTGATATTGACTTAAGTTTTAGTCAAAAAATGGGATTGGCTTTTTATCTAGAAGATAAAACAGCGCAAATATACCGAGATAAACTTGGCGTCAATTTTGTCGGGATCGATGGGAAGACTCAAGTCGCCTTGCCTGTGCCTGCAGTCTTTTTAATCGACACACGTGCCATGGTGCACTTTCAATATACTAACCCTAATTACAAAGTACGTTTAAGCAACGATGTCCTTCTCAGTGCTGCACAACAAATGATCAAAGATACGCAAGCTCTTTAATTGAAGTAAATTGAATTACAGTGGCTCGTTGAAAGATTGATAAAACCAGAAGACACAAAAAAGCACACTGATGTGTGCTTTTTTGTGTCTTAAATATCCAGAGGCCTTATCTCAGTTCAAAATCACATTCATCAACAATGACGTAACGAGCTGCAAAGGTTTCTCCGGTATTAAATTCAATACGCATCGCTTTTAAATCAAATAGTGGATGCGGGTAATTATTGATCCAATCCATAGTTGCATGACAAACCGCTTCCAATTTATGTAAACGAAAGCTGTCCATCACGACAACGGCCTCATTACCTTCTAAAAAACTGCGCTCCACATTCTCAGGCCAATCCGAGTCTGGGAAATTTTGAGTTAAAAAGAAGGTTAAGTCACGATTGTCGATTGGATCTTTAACTTCTTCAACAACAGACTTTGCTCGGCGCGCGAACTGTAATAAAGATTGCTGCTGATCCACTTCCATTTGGCGCTCACCTGCAGTACAACTGCGAGTGGTGTATCGTATTTCCCCTGTTGGGCTTACACATTTATTTAATTGTTTTTGAGCAAAGCTCATTGTTGGTAATAACAACAATAACGCTATTAGATATTTCATTTTTATTCTCAACAATGTTTTTGGCAACATTTTCATCATCAACCAACACTGTGTGCGGGTGTTCAATTGACATTTAATTTACAAATGCTACCGCAATTTTATGTCAGCAACAACTATAAGCATCCGCTATCGGAACATTCTTTTTTAATTGTCATCGGTTCTCAAAGCGATTGTAATCGAACAAACCAAAGGCATCACCGGTATATTGTTTCGCAACATCATGTAATAAGTCACTATATTTCCAAAAGTCAGGATCGGTACGGCGAATCGCAAAACGAGATTTGAGCACCTGATAATCAGCCAAGGTTTTTATATTCTTGAACTGCGAAATGAACGAAGACACTTCATTTGGACCGACATACCAAATTACGGCAGGGTAATCACCAATGAAACCTCTAGCCACTGTTAACGTGTCTTCAGCATACGCGCGCTGAGATGCTTCATTTAATAAGCTAGTAATATTGAAATGAGCATTATTCTTAATTATCGAATACGCGCGGTGACTATCGTTATCAGGAATCAATATAAACGAGACTTGAGGTAAATGACTCATACTGTGGCTTGATACCTGCTCAAGCGCTCTGAGCTGACTAAAGTCATCTTGCGTGAACTCATGAGTTTGCGATAACACTGGCTTAAGATGCTGTTTGAGTTTGGTATATAACTCCGTTTGTGGATCATCTGTTTGATACGCCACCCCAGACTCTTGAATGAAGCGATTTTTATCTTGCATATATTCATTAAAGCTCAGAGTAGCATTTCGATACCAGTATTGATGGGTGCGCTCTCGGACATTGGCAGGAAGCAATGCTAAGAAATTTTGCTCGCCTTCAATACGCAGAAAATCCATGTAAAGTCGGGTATTAAGCTGGTGACCCACATTTCCGTAAACATCAAAGCCCGCCACCAGCAGATAGTGAATACGTTCAAACAAAGCATAATCGATAACCCATGCTGTTTTGGGTGGTTGACCTACCAACCCTTTGGTAACGGTCGCACTATCGAAATGGCGAAAAATAGTCAGGGCGGCATTGTGATTATGCCCTTCACCTTGCCATATTAAGTCGAGATTTAACTTACTGGTGTCTTCGAATACTGTGTTCATAAGATCCATCTTGGCTGAAAAGTATTTTAACTGAGCCTGAGCATATTTAAACCAAGAGGCCACTGGCAGGACGGCACTTTGATCTTGAGCAGGTAAAGTTAATACATCTTGATTTTTAGCTAAGAATTGGCCTATATCTGCTTTACTGCTTTTATCGGGATCAACAAAAAACACCCAAAAATGATCATTAATCACATTGAGTGCAACTTGCCCTCGACAGACAGGCCCTTTTATAAAACCCATAATAACAAGTTGGGCTTCGTCGAGCATAAATTGGTATTTAGCTGATGTAGGAATAGCTTCATAAACCTTAAAAGGGTTGGCGCTAATCTCTGGCCGATAGCTAGGCAACGAAGCAACCTGATAGTCAGGAGCAAGAAATTGCTGGTAAATACGCGCTAACTTACTATCGTTCAATGCCAAAGGTAAATGCGTCTTTGCCAGCACAGTACTTTTATCGTGGCGAAGACGATAGTACACCCGAGACACTTTAGGGTCATCAATCGGACGTAAGGTATTAATTTGCTCAATGGGCTGCCCTGGTGGGGTTTTTGAACGGACTAATTTGAAAAAGCTACGATTAGGCTGAGCATCAAAATAAATATGGGCCAAAAACCAATGCTCATAAATATAACGAGCCATCAACTGATGTTTATTTGATGACTGATTTAAAAATGCTTCCCATCGAGCAACTTGCTCACTCTCCAACACACTGGGTTCATTAATCTGCGCCATTTTAGCGCCATCCATCAGCCAAGCTTGTAAAGTGCTAAATTCTTGTTGGGATAACCCCGGAAAGCCGTATGGCATCCCCGCCAACGGATTATCTTGTGCAAACTGCTGATAACCTTCTGCTGAAGGGCAACTTTGATTACGATCGAGAGAAAAATCAAACTCATCACCCAACACCGCTTGCTCAGGCAAAGGGTGAGCCAGCTTTAACACCAATGACTGATGCATGACACTGGCTGCTAAGTTTACGTCCGGATGTTGCAGATGTTCATTTAAAACCGGTTTGAATCCCCGTTCTCGCCATTGCTCTATAGTATGCGCATCAAGGAATAGTCGCTGTGGAGTCGCCGCGAGTAACCGTGCACCATCGTAAACTAGTTCTTCTGTGATGCCACGATCAATGCCTTCTGGAGAAGATAGCTTTAACTGGCAAGGGGCATCGTAACATCCATGACATACGACACAGCGACTCTCTATAATAGGTTTGACGGTATCGAGGTAATGAATTGCTTCGCGATCGTGTGACTGAGTCATTCTTAACTGTGGCGCAGGCTCACCATAAAGAGTATCAAATTGCGTCACGCCATACAGGGCGCACCCTGTCATCGTGATGATCAAACACACTAACGCGAAACGATTAAACATTGTTATTCCTCGCCTTCTAAACCTAAGTCAAAGGTTGGCATAAAATCCATATGTGGAGAAACAAAGACACGTTCGTCATCAGTTGTGAGCATGGCAGCAACTAACGGGCCGTGGCTAATTTGCAATTGTGCAGCGTGGGACTCTTGTAATAACCCGTGATATGCCGAGTTGATGGCTTCTAGCTGATAATCATCAAGATATAAACACGCATTATTATCAACATCGGGATTCACACATAACTCATCAATTAAATCTTGATTTAACGTGATATCGATACATAAGTCAGGTTGCTCTATGTCACGCTCAGCCAGCGTGTCATTTAAAATAAATAAAGGTAAACGTAGTAAGTTTCCAGCAACGAGTTCCATAAAAAAGATCCGAATAAACAAAGTTAGTCGGATCATAGCAAATACTTACTCGCGGCAGTAGTTAATCGATAGAATCACGATCTACCAAGGCAAAACTTCACCATTGGAATGCCAAAAAGTACCAGTTGTATCTAGAGTTAACTCATCAATACGCGCAATTAATCGACTCGATGCCTCTTGAGGAGAAATATCGCCTGCAAAGCCAACCATCTGTGTTTGCACAAAACCGGGATGTAAAATTGCTACAGCAATGCCTCGTGGTTTAAGTTCATGTGCGAGGCTAACGCTTGCTGCATTAAGAGCCGCTTTAGACATTCGATAACCGATATACCCACCCGAGGTATTATCCGCTATCGATCCCATACGACTGGTGATCATTGCAACTTTCGCGCCTTCTACTAAGTTCTTTTGCAATGCAGCAGTGACACGAATAGGACCTAAGCTATTAATTTCCAATTGCTTTACTATCGCATCAAAGTCAATATCAGCGAGGGTTTCATTATGAAAAATCCCTGCGTTATTAATTAAAATATCAATACTGCGTCCATTAAGTCGTTGCGTTAACGAGGCAACATCTTCAGCTAAACTGACATCAATGCCATCAATTACATTAAGCGCTAGCGCTTTTAGCTCTGAAGACGCTTCTCGCACAACCGCTGTCACCTCATATCCTTTTGCTAAATAATGCTGACAAAAGCTCAGTCCAATCCCACGATTTGCTCCGGTGATAACTACATGTGCAGACATATTAAGTCCTTATAAATTGAAATAAAAAAGGTGTAACTACTGTTACACCTTTTAACATAAGGGCGAATTGTGCCAACACAAGCTATTGCGGCGTTTCTAATTCAATAATTGAAAAAACGGCCCCTTGTGGATCGGTAATCACACTAAACCGACCAACATTTTTTATTGAGGTAGGCGGAACGCAAACTATGCCCCCTAATTGAGTTGCTTGATCTGCCATTGCGTCACAGTTGTCTACAGCAAAGTAAGTCATCCAATGCGCGGGGATATCTCCCCATTCATCGTTCATCTCTAGCATACCCGCGACAGGCTGACCGGCGATTTTAAATTGGGTATAAAGCATGCCTTCCATATCTTCGACATGTGATTCCCAATCAAATAATTGGCAATAGAAAGCACGACTTTGTTCAGCATTTTTCGTGGCAAGCTCAGTCCAACACACAGTGCTTGGTTCGTGTAACTTTCGCGCACCTGGGTGAGCCATACCTTGCCAAATAGCGAAAACAGCTCCTTGTGGCTCTTCAAATAAAGCCATTTTACCCGCATCGCCCACTGCATGAGGGCCGTGAATCAATCTGGCACCTAATGCTTGCGCTTTTGCTGTAACCACGTCAACATCATCAACGGCGACATAACTTAACCAATGACTAGGAAGATCAAGCTCTATCCTTGTCGCTTCCATTTGGTACATAGCTGCAATATCTGCCCCTTCTTTTTGCAGCATAGTGTAAAACAAATCGGGTCCTATAGGCTGGTCATCGACCCCCCAGCCAAACAAAGTAGTATAAAACTCTTTACCTTGCTGCCAATTGTGTGTGCACAACTCAGACCAACAAAACGTTCCTGCTTGGTGTGAAGAAAAATCAGCCATATTCATTCCAAATGTTATTCAGTAATCTATTAAAATATAAGACTTTAAACAGAAACGCCACTTAAGAGTGGCGATTTCATACTTTCTTTGTAGCTCTATAACCTCAGCTCTGGTTGAGAGGTTTATTATCCAGAGTTCTGGAATTTATTAACTCTTAAACCAACTGATTGCATCATCTAATTGATGTGCTTGCTCAGAGACTTGTGCAGAGGCCTGAGCATTTTGCTGGGAATTATTGGCAAGTTCGTCTGCGTAATCGCTAATTCGCACAATATTGAGGTTTATTTCTTGCGCAACAGTCGATTGTTGCTCAACCGCAACAGCAATAGTCGAGGTCATATCGGATACTTCTTGGATATCGGCAATAATGTCGGAAAACGCCGCACCAGCCAACTCAGTTTGTTCTGCAGTTAACAGCCCCTGCTGTTTACATTGGTCAATGCTACCGACAATATTTGATGTACTAGCTTGCAGCTCATTAATTATATCCGTGATTTCTGCTGTCGATTCTTGGGTCTTAACAGCAAGAGAGCGCACTTCATCCGCGACAACAGCAAAACCTCGGCCTTGCTCACCGGCTCTTGCAGCTTCAATAGCTGCATTTAACGCTAATAAGTTGGTTTGCTCGGCAATTCCTTTGATTACCGTTAACACGGCATTGATGGCATTACTTTTGTCCTGCAATAAATACACTTGTTTAGCTGATTCGACTAATTGAGAACTCAACGCAGTCATGGCTGAAATAGTTGACTGCACTTGAACCTGCCCACTTTGTGCGTTAGTTGATACCGCATCAACACGTTTGGCTGTTTGCTCTGCATTGATGGCTATATCATGAGCAACCGCCCCCATTTCAGTCACAGCACTGGCGACTGTTTCAACTTCCATTTTTTGCTGCACTAATTGCTGACCACTTTGATCGACACTCATTGCCACACGTGTTGATTCAGTATTGACGATATCAACAGCACTATGAATAGAGCGAATTACCGATAAAAACTTTCCTAACAACTCATTCACTGAGCGCGCTAATTGCCCAATCTCATCTTGACTGTGCTGAGTAATGGTTAAACGTAAATCACCAGTTTGTGTCACCTTGGCAATATCGGTTATTGCACTATCAATACTATTGGTGATCGAACGAATGACCAGTAATAAAAGTGTTAATAAGATAACCGCCATCAGCATACTAAATGACCACTGCAGCGTTTGAGCATCGTTGTATTCTGACACTTGTACTTGATGCAACTCCGCCACCAGCGCTTCAACCGTATCATCTAGGCGCTGTTGTATTTTATCTAACTCACTTTTCAATCCTGAGTCTGTGTTTTTATACCCGAGATGATTGTATTGCTCACTCGCTTTCATAAATGCAATCAAATATTGATCTATCGCTTTGAGATTACGGTGACCCGATTGTTGCATATAGGTTTTGAGCGCTTTAACACCACTTGCTACTTTATCTAGATACTTACTTTGACCGCGAATAATAAAATCTTTTTCGCTGCGGCGGATCTGCAATAACAGCACCAACGCTTTATCATCTTGATTCTGCTGTGCCAATGCCTCCAACTCATGAACTTTACTTCGGAGCTCACCTCGCAATCCTTGGTTTTGATCGTATCCGTACTGCTCCATGGCATGACTCATTTGCTCAAAATTACTTAACAAGTCATTGAATGCCTGTGAAATAGAGTCAAATTTACCAGAGCGATAATCCAATTGATTAATCACTTGCTGTAGGTTGGCATTGGTTTTTAATGCGTGGTTCACCACCTCTTCCATTTGTGGTAAATATTTAGGGTCAGGTTTAGCTAAAAATGCCACTTCGATTCTTAGTGAATCAGTCACTGCACTTTCAATCAGAGATAATTGATCTTTGGCATCGGCAATAACTTGTTTTTTATTGGCAATATATAAATTTAACAATGACAAACATAAAAGCGATGTCATCGCCATTAGAGCTAATAGTTGTAGTTTTCTTTTTATTGTTAACGCTTTGAACATAGAGGTACTCTCGTTGATCGCAGATCCCGATGCGGTGACTAGATCCTTTTCAGGGCTGTTATGTGTAACATAACCACTGAACCTATTATCGGCAGCACAGTGATAAACTAAAATAAAATTTTCTTAAATTGATAAATAAATCATTTAAATATCATTTATTTAACAAATGAAACACATTTGCATTTCGCGCTATTAGTGATTCATCGAAGAAGCCTTGCGCTGTCAAAAAAACAAATTATGCTAGTGATTTAAATTAGCCAATAGAGTGCACAATGAAAATATCGACTATCGCCACTGCAAGCTGCTTACTTTGGGGACACAGCGCATTTGCGCAAGCTCCTCTTGTTTCCATTCCAACCCAAGATCAATTTTTTGACAAACTAAGTGTACTGTGTGGCAAAGCTTTTAGCGGAAAAGTGACCGAAGGGAACAGTGCTGATAGTGCTTTTAGTGAAAAGAAACTAGTCATGCACGTCAGGCGTTGTACCGATTCAGAGCTACAAATACCTTTTCATGTTGGTGATAATGCTTCTCGTACTTGGATAATAACTAAAACAGGTTCTGGGCTCTCTCTTAAGCATGATCATAGAATGAAGAATGGCGAAGATGATAAATCAACCATGTACGGTGGACACACTGTCGATGCTGGTTGGCCTCAGGCTCAATCATTTCCTGCAGACCACTATTCAAAAGAGCTGTTTGTTGCTTCTGGCATTCCACAATCGACTGGGAATACATGGCACATGTATATTTACCCTGAAAAATTCACTTATCGTCTGACTCGAGAAGGCCGAGAGTTTCGAGTTGATTTTGACCTCACTCAACCAGTACAGGCACCACCTGCGCCGTGGGGCTACAAAGATTAGGTCTTTATTTATTCGCCTTTAATTCACAGCGCAGCTGAACAGTTAAAGGCGCTTGATACGCCCTAGGCTCAGTTGGGAGCGCACGGTACTCTTGCACCCCCGATATGACTTTAAGGGCAAATGGCTGCTCTTTGCACAACACTGATGCCTGACGTAATAAAAAGACACTTTGATTAGCAAAATGCGTGTACGTATCTGCGTCTATTTCAAGCAAAAACTCTTGTTCTGAATAAGCCGTCAGTGAGTAATGAACTTTATGATCAAAGTCGTACAAGCGCTCAGCTTTAGCGAGTTGTTCAGCCTGACCTGCGCAGCTCACCAACAATAATAACCCGAGTATTTTTGATAACATTAACGACCCACCTAAATAAAAAAGCCACTTTATCATGTGATAAAGTGGCACAATGCAAAAATAGCCCACTAAAAGCAAGATTAAACAGCCGAACCGACATCCAACTTTTCAAACCAAGCTAAAAACTCCCCAACACTGTCTCCTTTAAAAATTCGGCCATGCTGAGGCGCCATCATCTCAATATCGAGTTCACGTACGCGCGCAATCCAGTTCATTTTGGCACGATTTGATGGCATCCAACGCTTGTGGAAATACTCCATTTTTGGAATGTGCTTAGCAAAATCGTCAACAAACATAGGGGCTTTAGTAGACTCAAGTGCAGCCCCTAAATCGCCACTCATTAAGATTTTTGCTTCAGGATCATAAACATTAAAATTCCCTGAAGAGTGTAAATAATGCGCAGGGATGAACTTTAAGCTAGTGCTGCCGAGCATAAAGTCGCCGCCTTCGTCTTTTATTGGCATAAACTGAATGTTTTCCATGCCAAAATGCCTAATAAACTCTTCCCATAACCAAGGAGCATAGAGTTTGGCATTCGGAATGGTTTTATCCCACAACCCAAGCGATGAAATGATGTCAGGATCTTGATGTGAGGCAAATAAAGTCGTTAATTTATCTAACTCGATATGACTTAACACTCCTGCAAGCATAGGCGAAAACAATTCAATACCACCTGGATCAAGTAACACAGACTCTTTATCGTTAACGATGAGGTATTGATTAGTATCGATTATTTTTTCAGGCTTAGCCGGATCTCGTGCAAAAACAATCCATTTATGATGCTTACCTTGATAGAGAACACTTGATTTCATTTAATGATCCGTTGTAATTGTGAGAGGGTATTTAAGTTAATCGTAATTGCTGTTTTTATTCTCAGTGCCGCTGAGGCAATATAATCAGAAACCGATTCTAAACTGTCGCAGTATTCGCCCGCCTGCGATGCTTCAACTCGCGATGTCACCGCAATATATTCTGCAGCCCGCATTTGCTGGCGAATTTCCTCAAACTGTGATGTTAATGATTGCATCTCACTTCCTAAATGAGACCAGCATTCCCTTAATTGACTATTCGCTAAATGATTAATTTGTTTAATTTTTGCGTTTTTTCCATCGGTTAATTCATTCGCTCGACCCATATGATTTTTAAACTGAGAGGCGCGCAATTGCTCTAACGCGAGTTTAAATAATAAATGAGAGTGGTTATGGATATCTTGAGTGGTCTTAATGGTTCGAGCTGAAAACTCATCAATAAAATTAGTGATAGATTTAAAGCCTAGCGCAGATTGACCCGCTCGAATGGCAACTACACGGGCATTCTTAGCAGTTAATGACAAGTTCTTCGCCTCAACTAAAATAACATCGAGCTGTGCAACGACTGTCGCCACAATAACAAAACAACTGATTTCTGGATTTTGCTGAGCTTTAATAGGCATTGTTTTTACTATAAAAATTTTGACTTAGCTTAAGCATAGAAAACTTTTTATATTTTGCTTAAAAATCTGCATACAGTTATTTTTGATCTAGCAACGAGCCTCTTGAAAAAACGTAAATAAAGATAGTTCAATGATTAAACGACCCCCATAAAGTAAGTATTACTGACAATTGCAGCTGATGTAATTACTGTGGTTGGTGATGTTCTGGGAATATTTTTCTTTAAGATTTGATTTTTTCTGCACCCTATCATTAGCTCTTGGATTTTGAGAGGGCGCAACTTGTCTTGCATGGGAGTTTAGGAAATATCTGTCGCTATTTTTTCGTTGTCACCTTAGTTATTTCTGACCTTAACTTTTCGAAACAGCGCAAACAAACGTGTTCGCTTGCTTAACCCTCCTTGAAATAACATCAAGATGCCACTTAAACAGAATAAAACCGCTACAACTGAAAAACTAATTAAGAGTGGATTGTTAAAATCCTCGCGGTCTTCATAATCCATAATATGGAGCATCCAAAAGAAATCAAATATGCGCCAAATTGTACTGCGCACTGTTATTATCTGGCCGCTTTGCTTGGAGAAATAAAGGGTTGTAGTAACTGCATCATCAAAAATCACTTGCCATATATCTTTTCGATAACCGACTTCTCTTGGGCCTTCATCAAGGAGCTGCGCCTTGAGTATTTTACCGCTTCCTAAATAATGCAGCTCTGCAAGTTGTTGAATCTCTTGCTTTGATGGCAACGCTAATTGCTCACCTGTTACGGCATTAAAAATGAGCTGCCCATCGGAAGTTTCAATTTTATAAACTGGCTTTGCGAGCACCCCACCATAGGATATTGAGCGAATATCACCGAGATTAGCAATAATGTTATCGAGTGAGGCTGGGAAATTATCTGCAGTAAATGAATGGTTGATTTCTCTTTGAGCTAAATGCTTTCCATGCACCATCTCTAATGGAATCGCACTCATCACTAAGCCACCTAATAACCAAAAAAAGATTTGCAAACCCAGTAAGTAGCCAAGCCATTTGTGTAAGGTGCGAGCGCGTTTAAAAAGGCGTTTATTCATATCGTTTGTTTAGTGATTACTTTTTCGATTTTAAAGACTACCATAAGCCATCATTAAACATCGAAAACTATTAACAAAAAACCTTCTACACTAGAGGTTAAGTCCAACTTGGGTTAGAGTAACCGCTTATCACTTTTAACCCATTTTCACTAATAACGGCCAACATGTCAGAAATTCAATTTTTAAATGTCGATCTCGAACTCGAATCAAAACACGATATTAGTGTCTTAGTTAATGATTTAAAAAAACATGCCGTCATCTTGCACTATCATAACGATGAATATCAACAAGTTGCACGTATTGAAGCTAAGCTCTCAAATAGTACTCCTGATAAAACCATCAATCATTTATGCGAATTGATTGAATCATGCTCCCGTGCGGCACTGAAACAGTGGTTAACCTGTTCAAAACGCACCTTTGATATTGGATTTGAATCTGGCACTTCACCGAAATGCTTCAATCAAGCATTAAGTGATAACACGCTACTGCGAATTTCTGCGATTGGCGCTGGAATGGAAATTACAATTTATCCGCTCGCTCGTTAAATCAAGCTTATAAAAAAGCCGCTTATGACTTGTACAGTCAATAAGGGGCGTTCTTTTTTACATCTTTACTGCCAAATCATGGTCGCAAATTCAGGATGATCAATAAATGGATTGCGATTTCCTTGATGTTCAAATGCGGCATTATTGCGATCAATTTCCTTTTGACTCACTGGATCTTGCTGATGCCAGCGTAACAACATAGTTATATGCCAATTTTCAAAGACTTTATCACTGCTGCCGTTTAATATTGCATCACCATAACTACTATTACTTTGCCAGCCAGCAATCACATTCTCATAGCGAGTAGCCATATAAAAATACGCACGCGCAAGATCTCCTTTAAATTCATCAATTGGTTCAAATACAGTACCTGAAAAACCTAAAGTACTCACAGCTTGTCCTAACTGGCTACCATTAGAAGATGTGAACGTAGCCGCACCTACTTCACCGTATGGAAAACTACTGCGTTTAGAGTTAACAAATCCATCCGTTGCGAAAATATGATGAATATCTGAATTCATTGGCTCCACTTGTCCACCAAACCAACTTTTCGGGAATGAGTGCTCGCGGTTATAGCAACCACCTTCACCACTATAGCTGCCGCATTGATTACTCACTTTTATATAATTATATGAATCAGTACCTTGTGGCTTTTCAGAATAAATATCTAAAATAGAACCATCATTTTCATAGTATTTATCCAGCGCATGTAGCTCATAAAATCCCCAAATTGCGCCATAACCTTGTGCATTGTGGCCAGCAATAATATTGTAAAGCCCAGTTTTAAGATCAAAGCCTGTTAAACCAGTCACAGGGGTATAATAAGTCTCAAGATCTGTTGGAGGAGTGCCTCCGCCATTACCTGGTGATGTTGCAGCAATGGTAAATGTTTTAGATTCACTGCGCCCAAAACTGGCTCCCGATACCACCACATTATTTGCAACGGTTATTTGATAAGATCCTTGACCATACGTGCAGCAAATACCGTCGCCGTAAGCATCATTAATGGTGAAAGTGTATTCACCAGGAAGTAAACAATAGCTTTTTGTATAAAGCGTATTATTAGACAACCCTGTTGCAGATGCGACTTCGCCAGCCGAACCTGTTAATGACCAGCTCGTTTCACTGCCATAATTGTCTGTGGTTAGCGAAAGCGTGGCATTATCTTCAGTGCACTGGTTGTTGTCTGTTGGAGGAGGCGTCGCACTCGGCTGAAAATCATCTACATAAACAATTTCGCTTCCATCAAACCCGGTTACATCATAAAAACGTAAACCCACAGTGATTTTTTTTGATGATGTTGCTGTGTAGGCATATTGAATTTGTTGCCATTGATTTACGCTATGTTCATCAGAGTAACCTTGATAGCCATCAACGATTAACCGTGCTTTAACAGCTCCTTCAGTATGATAAACCCAAGTAGAAAAAGCATAAGTTTGCCCTGCAATCACATCAACTGTTTGCAATAAATCAGTCGATGCTTGACTAGCGGTGTTCACCGTCACCTGCGCAGATGACGAACCCACTTTAACAATATTACTTTGCTGCGTAACAACAATGCCTGAATCAATGGTGTCCCAACCGGCTGCACGACTTCCTTGCCAAGACTCAAAACCACCATTAACGACATCTGCCTGGGCAGAAAAACCTGCCGCGCACAAAATAGTTAATGCTATTTTTTTATTTATTCTCACCTGACAATCCTTAAACTAATTAAATTTGAGGTTATTTTTCTCATTTGAACAGCAACTATAGATGTTCAATGTTAATTATATATTACAATAATTAACAAAAAACACACATTAGAGTGTTTATTTTAATTAAACCTTCGAAAATAGATAACACACTGAAATTTAGTTTTTTTTATGAGCTCACATCACAGCAACTAGAATAATTTATATACAATCATCTTCGTGGATTGTTTTTAAACCATATTTTATAAAAATACAGCTCTTTCATTCCAAAAAAGAATATCAAAGCACTTTCTATTATTTTTTGTATCACCCAGTCAGGAGTATTCTTCACACTCAGGATTATCCTTTTGCTCATCGCTTTAAGCGCGAGCAAAATTGGTAACACAATTTTTAATCTTTGTTGTTTTTACTGTAAGCAACACGGGTCTTTTCAGGTTTATGGGGTATCTACAATGTTGTTAGGTCAACTATCAGCTGCGGCAAGTCCGCTTACACAAGAGCAAGTGCAAAAGCTTCAAGGATTAGTGGCTGAACTAAATCCAATTCAACAAGCTTGGGTCAGTGGTTATTTAACTGCAAATGCCAACTCTGCAATTTTAGGTGCAACCACCCCAGGAGCGGCGGTACAAGCAGGTGAAGCCGCTTCATTGACTATTTTATATGGCTCTCAAACCGGAAATGCAAAAAGTGTTGCAACACAATTAAAAGATCAAGCGCAATCTCGCGGTCTGGCTGTCAACCTTGTAAACATGGCTGATTACAAACCAAATAACCTGAAAAAAGAAAAGTACCTAACTGTTGTTGTATCAACATATGGTGAGGGTGAGCCCCCAGAAGACGCTGAGAACCTCCATGAGTTTCTTGCCTCTAAGAAAGCACCTAAATTAGAGGGTGTTAAAGTAGCCGTGTTAGGGTTGGGTGATTCAAGTTATGAGTTTTTCTGCCAGACAGCTATCGACTTTGAACAACGCTTACAAAAACTTGGGGCTGACGTTATTCTCGAACGTGCTGATTTAGATGTTGATTACGATGCATTAGCAACTCAATGGATTAATTCAGCTCTAGATGCTTTCGAACCGGAACTAAGTGCACAATCAAGTGCGCAAGTTATTCCTATGGCGACTTTGGGTGGCGCAGCGACCACAAGCCAGTACAACAAACAAAACCCATTTGCTGCAGAGCTATCTGTTGTTCAAAAAATTACAGGACGTGATTCAACCAAAGATGTTCGCCATGTCGAAATTTCATTGGAAGAGTCAGGCCTCACTTACACAGCTGGTGATGCCCTTGGGGTTTACTTTTTAAATGATGAAACCTTAGTCGACGAAATCATTGCACTGACTGGCAACTCAGCAGCATCAGAAGTGACGCTCGCAGCAGAAACACTCACACTTCGTGATGCGCTAATCGAAAAATTAGAACTGACTCAGTCTTACCCTGGTTTTGTAGAAAAGTATGCGCAAGCAACTAACAACGCAGAGCTTTTAGCGCTCACCGAAGATAAAGCTGCAATGCGTGAATTCATTGAGCCTCGTCAGATTTTCGACATTATTCGTCAATATCCAGCAACGATTGATGCACAATCATTAGCTGACTGCGCACGTAAACTTCAAGCTCGCTTATATTCAATCGCCTCAAGTCAGTCAGAAGTAGAAGAGGAAGTACACCTAACTGTCGGAGTGGTTGAATTTGATATTTTTGGTAGCCAACATTTAGGTGGATGCTCTGGATACTTAGCGCATCGCGCCGAGGAAGGCAGTAAAGTGAAAGTATTTGTTGAGCACAATGATAACTTCAGATTACCAGCCAACCCAGAAACACCAATCATTATGGTTGGCCCGGGTACAGGGATTGCCCCTTTCCGTGCATTTTTGCAAGAGCGAGACAGCCAAGGCGCTGAAGGTAAAAACTGGTTGTTTTTTGGTAACCCTCACTTCACGCAAGACTTTTTATATCAAGTCGAAATTCAATCATATTTAAAATCAGGCTTATTAACACAGTGTGACGTAGCCTTTAGCCGAGACCAAGCACAAAAGGTTTACGTGCAAGACAAGTTACGCAAACAAGGTGAACAAGTATTTTCATGGCTAGAGCAAGGCGCGCATTTTTATATTTGTGGTGATGCAAATCGTATGGCGAAAGATGTCCATCAAGCATTAATCGATATCATTATCGAACATGGCGGCAAAGATGCTGAACAAGCAGAGCAATACCTCAAAGACTTGCGCAGTAACAATCGCTACCAAAAAGATGTGTACTAAGCTCTGTACACATCCGCTACCGTCACAGTAAAGAATTCTAGGAAAAGAAAATGAGCAAGCCAAATAGTAAACATGACAAAGATGCAAAATTTGCCGACAACGAACGCTTAAAAACACAAAGTAATTTTTTGCGCGGCACTATTGAGCAAGACTTAAAAGATGAAATCACCGGGGGTTTTACTGCCGATAACTTCCAACTGATCCGCTTTCACGGCATGTATCAGCAAGATGATCGTGATATTCGCCCTGAACGCACCAAACAAAAGCTTGAGCCTCTTCATAACGTGATGCTCAGAGCGCGTATGCCAGGTGGTATCATCAAACCAGAACAATGGTTAGCGATTGATAAATTTGCTGATGATAAAACAAGCTATGGCAGTATTCGCTTAACAACTCGCCAAACTTTTCAGTTCCACGGTGTGCTTAAGCCAAATATCAAAGACATGCATCAAATGCTCAATAGTGTCGGCATTGATTCGATTGCAACAGCCGGTGACGTAAACCGAAATGTTTTATGCACAACCAACCCTGTTGAGTCTGAACTTCATCAAGAAGCGTATGAGTGGGCAACAAAAATTTCTGAGCACTTACTCCCACATACCAAGGCGTATGCTGAAATTTGGCTCAATGGTGAAAAAGCCGAAACAACTGAAGAGCCCATTTTAGGTTCGACTTATTTACCACGTAAGTTTAAAACGACGGTAACGATCCCACCCAATAATGAAGTGGATGTGCATGCTAACGATTTAAACTTTGTTGCCATAGCAGATAACGGGAAATTAATTGGTTTCAACGTACTAGTCGGTGGTGGTTTAGCCATGACTCATGGTGATACCGCTACGTACCCACGTAAAGCTGATGACTTCGGTTTTATTTCATTAGAACACACGTTGAAAATCGCAGAGCACGTAGTCTCGGTGCAACGTGATTGGGGTAACCGTGTTAACCGTAAAAACGCAAAAACAAAATATACCCTTGATACATTCGGCTCAGATGCATTTAAAGCCGAAGTCGAAGCCCGTGCAGGAGTAACATTTGAGGCAAGCCGCCCTTATGAGTTCACTTCTCGTGGTGATCGCATTGGCTGGGTAGAAGGTATCGATGGTAAATTCCATTTAACCTTGTTTATCCAAAGTGGCCGTATTTTAGATTATCCAAATCAACCGCTTAAAACGGGTTGTCGCAAAATCGCAGAGATCCACCAAGGTGATTTCCGCATGACTGCAAACCAAAACCTGATTATTGCAGGTGTGCCGGCAGATCAAAAAGACATCATTGAAAAAATAGCTCGTGAACACGGCTTAATTGATGATACTCACACACCACAACGAATCAATTCTATGGCTTGTGTGTCACTACCAACCTGCCCATTAGCAATGGCTGAAGCTGAGCGCTATTTGCCTAGTTTAATCGAAAAAGTCGAAGGTTTACTCGTTAAGCATAGTATTGCTAATGACAACATCATTCTTCGTGTTGTCGGCTGCCCGAATGGCTGTGGCCGCGCCATGCTTGCTGAAGTAGGCCTTGTCGGAAAGGGACCGGGTAAATATAACTTCCACTTAGGGGGCAACAGAGAAGGTACGCGCATCCCTAAGCTTTATAAAGAAAATGTGGGTGAAGATGTCATCCTCGCCGAGTTAGACCAATTAATTGGAAACTGGGCAACACAACGTAATGAAGACGAATGCTTTGGTGATTTCGTCATCCGAACAGGCGTTGTGGCAGAAGTAAAAGTAAGCAAGACTGACTTTTACGCATAATAAGTCAATGCTGTGTGCACTGCACACAGCAATCTGAGAACTGGATTGTGATAATGAATACATTCAAAAATATTTTAACGCTAGACCCACAAAGCCAAAAGGAATTATTGGCCGAGGCAAACGCGCTGCTTGTTGAAAAAACAGCTGAAGAGCGTGTCGCTTGGGCGTTAGAAAACTTACCGGACACCCATTTTCTATCATCTAGTTTTGGTATCCAAGCTGCAGTTATGCTGCACCTACTCACGAGCCAACAATCAGATATCCCTGTCGTTCTAACAGATACTGGCTACTTATTTCCGGAAACCTATCAGTTTATCGACACCCTAACTGAGCGTTTATCATTAAATCTAAAAGTATATCGTTCCGAGCACAGCCCAGCTTGGCAAGAAGCTAAATATGGAAAACTTTGGGAACAAGATGAGCAAGGGATTAAAAAATATAATCAATTGAACAAAGTCGAGCCAATGACTCGTGCTTTAAACGATCTCAACGCAGGCACTTGGTATAGCGGTTTACGAAGAGCACAATCTTCTACCAGAGCAGACAAAAATATTGTTGAATTAAGCCGTGGCACTGTAAAGTTCTACCCAATCATAGATTGGAATAATCGCGATGTTTATCAATATCTGACAAAGCACGAACTACCATACCACCCTCTTTGGGAGCAAGGTTATGTCTCTATGGGTGATGTCCATACCACTCGAAAACTAGAGCCCGGCATGACAGAAGAAGAAACTCGCTTCTTTGGCCTAAACAGAGAATGCGGCCTTCATATAGATGGTGATGGCATCTAAGTACTAGTAAAAATCCAACATGAAACATTTCGCGTAACTTAACGGTTACGCTTTTTTTTACTCGATTTCTTAAAGTCACCTAAAGAAAATTGATTCCTGCCAAAACAAGCAAACTGCACACCCAATTCCAATATGAAACAACCCTTTCATCCACGGAACAGTTGTACTAATTATTGAAATACATAGATAACAGCACCCTTCAAACAAATTAATTAAACTAAAAACTGCACCACTCTTTTTAGTTTATCAACTGACATGCTTCAATAATTTCATTCAGTTTAGGACCTATTAAGAGAATACTTACTTCGGGATGCAATATTACTAAGTAATCACCTCCTCAAAAGTCGCGTATAGAAATATTGCTTACCAGTTGGAAGGAGCTAATAGGAAAATATATTAAAGGAAGAGAAAAATGTACGACGATGCGCCTCAAGAAAGAGATGAGTATAGAATAATGGCCTAATAAGACTCTTTTCAATGTTTGAGGTA